>NZ_JBANBK010000043.1:0-72082 GCF_053572325.1 Bradyrhizobium sp. UFLA05-112
TGCCGTGCTAGCGACGTTGCTGACGGCCCTGATTGCTCCGCCCGTGATTAACCAGGCCTTTGCCAATGCCGCCGCCACCTCCGCCGGCATTGGCAAAGGCCTGGTTAATCACGGGCGGAGCAATCAGGGCCGTCAGCAACGTCGCTAGCACGGCAAGCTTGATCAGCAATCTGAGCACTTCTGCCTCCCGGTCTTTAAGGCAAGCAAATCCTGCTGGACTCCCTAACTCCGACGGCGTGATAGATTTCCAGACTGAAAATCGGCACAGCGCACTGGCTGTGAGACATCGAGCCACGCCGTCGCAGCATCGCGCGGAAGCTGAGCGCCATGTTGAGGCTGAGTGCCATGCTGGAGAAGGCGAGCGGGATCCTGCCGGACGACAGACAAGAAGAGGTAGTCGCTGAGTTGCATCGGCATGGGCGCGACCCCAAAGGGGCCAACGAAGTTCTGACGACCATGCGGCGGTCGCAGGTTCTTCATGTCGATCACCGTCGTTAGACTGACGGGCATGACCGTCCTGGTGAGGCGCGCGAGATCACAACAAAAGCGGAAGCGTGCTTACGTCCGGCCGCGGGACCGTCTCAGGCTACAATTGGAGGTCGAAGCTGGCTCACTTCCGCACTCCGAATAAGTTCCCGCCATAACTTGGGATAAAGTTTTCTCCCGCCGCTGCGACGGGCTCATGCGGGATTGGCCAGCAAGCTTGCCGCCTTTCTAACCCCTAGAGCCATGGCGCGCGGATACACCGCGCTATGCACCAAGGTGCTCGCTTGCCGCGAAATAGCAAGGCGTGGTTACGCGGTGTTCCCAACCTCTTGATCGAGCCAAGATTGTCGAGCAATCAGTGTGTGAGCAGGAACCTCGAGAGGAGCGGCATGGCCACCGTTTTCATCACCGGCAGCGCGGATGGGTTGGGTCGAGCGGCAGCGGAATCGCTTCTAGATGACGGCCATCGAGTTGTGCTGCACGCCCGCTCGGCCGGCCGAGCTGCGGCCGTCGCCGATCTCGCCTCGCGGGGCGCAGCGGTCGTGATCGGCGATCTCCGCAGCGGGGCCGAGACTCGAGACATCGCAGATCAGGTCAACGCGATCGGACGAATGGATGCGGTGATCCATAACGCCGGCGTGTACTCGGAGCGAAGTCGCGGCTCGACGCCCGACGGCCATGCCGTCACTCTCGCAATAAACACCCTAGCGCCGTACATGCTGACGGCGCTGATCAAGCGCCCCGAACGGCTAGTGTACCTCAGCAGCGGTCTGCACCGCAGCGGGGAGGGTTCGCTGGCCGATTTGGACTGGACGAAGCGGCCCTGGGATGCGGCACGGGCCTACGCCGAAAGCAAGCTGCACGTCGCCGCACTGGCTTTCGCGCTGGCGCGGCGCTGGCCGCAGGTCTTGAGCAACGCCGTCGATCCCGGTTGGGTGCGAACAAGAATGGGCGGCTCGGGAGCGCCGGTAGATCTCGATACCGGGCAACGGACTCAGACCTGGCTGGCCGCAAGCGAAGAACCGGCCGCCTTGGTCAGCGGTCGTTACTGGCATCACCTCCGGCAGGAGCAGCCGGCCGGTGAGGCAACCGATCCGGAATTCCAGGACCGGCTCGTCTCCAAGTTGGGCGAACTGACGGGTGTTGTGCTTTCTTAGGCTAAGCGGATCACCGGCCGGTTTGGTCTGCCAGTCCCGACCATCCTCGCGCCACTCCGCCGCCTCTGATGCGTTATCCAGGTGCCGCGGCGAGCGAAGCGCAATCTGCGGTTCAACGCAATCGCGAGAGGCTGACGGGTGCAGGACGATGAGGGACGACAGGTCGCAGATTGCCGAGATCCGGGATGCTGTTCACCTCTGCATCGACATGCAGAACATTTTCGCTCCCGGCGGGCTGTGGGCAACGCCCTGGATGGAGAGGGTTCTGCCTGCGATCGCCGGGATCACTTCGCGCTACAAGACGCGAACCGTCTTTTCGCGCTTCATCACGCCTGAGGACCCGGAAGATCGTCCCGGGCAATGGCAGGCTTATTTTCGCCGCTGGAAGGAGGCGACACGCGCCCGGATTCCGCCGCTCGGCCTCGACCTTGTGCCGGCTCTGGCTCGGTTCGTCCCTCCGGCACGGGTGATCGACAAGCCAGCCTATTCGGCATTCAGCAATCTCGCCCTGGCAGGCCTGCTGGTCGAAAAAGGAGTGGGCACGGTGGTCGTCACCGGTGCGGAAACCGACGTTTGCGTTTTGTCGACGGTCCTGAGTGCGGTGGATCTCGGTTTCAGGGTCGTCATCGTGGAGGACGCTTTGTGCAGTTCTTCGGATATCGGGCACGATGCGCTCATGACGATGTATCGCACTCGCTTCCATGGGCAGGTGGATCTGGTAACGGCCGAGGAACTGGCGAGATTCTGGCGAGAATAGCCAAGACGTAGCGCCGAAGCGCTGCAACTTCTGAGGCGCAGCCGAAGCAAGTAGGCGCAGCCGATTCACATATCCTAATGCGCGAGGCGTCGCAGCCAATCACACTGATTGGGCTGGAAAGGGGGCTGCCATGGCGATGGACCGCGTGGAACAGGCCTTTGTTGCGACCGCCATCACGGGTTTTCTGGTGATGACGGGGGCGATTGTCTGGATGATGCTGAGCTGATGGGCCCGGAGGCAACCTTGCGCGTCGCGCTGCCGTACGCCGCCGTTGTTCTGTGCCTGGCGGTCACCGCCTGGCTCACCTTCGCGCATCTCTTTTAGCTGTCAACTTGCCGTGAGCGCGACGCTCGGGCGTTACGTCCGGCGCTAGCCTTCATCGGCGGGAGTTCGTGACACCCCAGCTCCTCACGCAGGCGCAGCGCACTGACGAGGTGATCGCTGTCGCGTAAGAGTACCAGCGCCTCGCGAACCAGCTCGCGCGAATTCGCCAGGACTCTTGAGTCCAGCGCGTAATCAGGTGTGTAGATCATCGCATCTCCCTCTATCTTTATCTTTGCGATGAGCGCCGCAAGCAACACGTGTCGCTAAGTGTCAGCCCCTCCGCTCGTTGATGAGCGCAGTCAGTTTCCGGGCCATTGCTGCCAGATCGATCGGTTTCTCCAGGAGCAACACGTCCTGGAACTCTGAAATGACGGTGATTTTGTCGTACCCCGTCGTGAACACGAAGGGCACGTGGCGCGATCTGAGCTCGCGGGCTACGGGGAAGATCATGTCGCTGCGAATGTTCACGTCGAGCACTGCGGCATCCAGAACGCCGCCATCGTGCAGAATCTCGATCGCGTCCTCGATGTGACCGGCCGGCCCGGCGATCTCCGCGCCGAGCGCGCGGAGCGTCTTGCCGATGTCGTCGGCGAGAAAATATTCGTCCTCGACGACGAGTATCCTCCGGCCCGCCAGAAGCATGTGTTGACGGGACGATGTGGGCGATGCCGACATGATGCCTCCAGCGCTGCTCCAGGCCGTTAGGAACCTAAAACGGGCCGCCGCCTTGGTCCAAACGATGTAATCGAAGGCGGGTTCCATGAGCAACCGCGACATCATCGTCATCGGGGGCTCGGCGGGGGCGACCGCACCCTTGAAGCAGATTTTGGGCCGCCTTCCGGCGGACTTGCCGGCGGCCATATTCATCGTCTTGCACATACCGGCGCAAGGCGTAGGCATTCTCTCGACGGTCGTAAGCGGCGCCGGCAAGCTGCCGGTCCGGCAGGCCGAAAACGGCATGAAAATCGAGACCGGTCACGTCTATCTGGCGGCGCCGGATCATCATCTGCTGTTGTCCGAACATCATGTGCTGCTCGGGCGCGGTCCGCGTGAGAACCTGGTACGACCGGCGATCGATGCCCTGTTCCGCTCGGCAGCGCTGCATCATGGCCCTCGCGTGATCGGCGTGCTCCTGAGCGGCCTGCTGTCCGACGGTGCAGCCGGTCTCAACGCCATCAAGCGTTGCGGCGGGATGACCGTGGTCCAGGACCCCTTGGACGCCATCTCCGACGAGATGCCGCGGCGTGCCTTGGAGGCGAGCACCATCGATCTGTGCGTGCCCGGCGCAACCATGGGCGACGTGCTGTCCGATCTCGTCAGGGAACCTCCGGGGGCGACATTGCCGATCCCGCCGGACATCCGCCTCGAAGTCGAGATTGCAGCCGGCGACCGGATCGGCAGCGACAGCCTTGTTGCACTTGCCGATCCCGTCGCGCTGACCTGCCCGGGCTGTGGCGGTGTCCTGTCCGAGGTCAAGGCAGCGCGTCCGATGCGTTTCCGCTGCCAGGTCGGTCATGCCTACACCACCGATGTCCTTGCAAAGGAGCAGGAGGGGCGGGTGGACGAAGCCCTGCGCGTCGCGCTGCGCATCATCGAGGAGCGAGCGGAACTGGTCCAGCGCATGGCCGCCGACGGCAGGCGCAGTGGCCGGTCCGCAGTCGCCGAGATGTATGACGCGCGCGCCGTCGAATATCGCGAATATGCCGACTTGATCCGGCGCGTCGTGCTACAGTCGCTCGATCCTCCGGCCCGCAAGCGGGAGGCCTGAAGGCGTGGCCATGGCCCTCTCACTTGCCGAGCGTACCGAGCAGCTCCATTCCGAGCAGCGACTTCTCGTCAAGGCCGATCAGGATATCGAGGAAGGCTGGCAGCGGGTGCGCGACCAGGAGGAGCGGGTTCGCGATCTTGTGGCCGGTGGCCACGACACGCGTCAGGCCGAGCGCCTCGTCGACCTGCTCAAGCAGACCCTGGTCGAGTGGGAGCGCCACCGCACCCTGATCGAGCAGCGCGTCATCTATCTTCAGCAGCAAGTCGATCCGGAGCCGCCTGCGTCCAGCTGAGGGGCGGTCTCCTGAACTCGGCGCCGATCTCGAACATGTAGTCGAACTGCCGCACGACACTCTGGCGCCAGCGGTCGTTCTCGTCGAACAAGCGGTGGGCGGCTGCCGTGGCGCCCTCGGCCCGCTTGATCAGGGCTGCGAGCTCTTCGGAAAATTGCATCGCGGGTTCCGGCGGCACGGCACGGCTATGGCCGTTTGCGCCGGGCATGACAACGCCCTGGGCGGAGGCGCGCGGGACCATTTCTGCCTTTGATCTGTTGGGGTAACATGGGTTTCTGCTATTTGCAGAGGCCGGGCGCCGGTTGCTCCCGGCCAGCCAATGAGAGCCAGCAGAGCCATGAATGAAGTCGGCGACCAGTCGGTCGAGGGAGAGCGTCAGGTCAAGGCCCCGCTGATCATCGGGGTCGGCGCGTCGCCCGGCGCCCTGGACAGCATCGAACGTTTCTTTGCCAAGCTCACCGTGGCGGCCGACCAGGCCATCGTCCTGGCGCTTCAGCATCACGAGGCCTTCGACGAGGCCCGGTTGCGCGAGATCGTGCGGGGATCCAATGGCGCCAAGGTCGCCGACATCGGGGAGGCCGAAGCGATCGAGGGGGGCACGATCTACCTGTGCCCGCCGGCGATGATCACCACCATCCACGGCGACCGATTTGCGATTCGCAAGGCCGAGCAAGCACCCGGCGAGCGAGCCACGATCGACAGTTTCCTGGTGTCGCTCGCCGAAGAGCGCGCCGAGCAGTCGATTGGCGTGATCCTCGCCGGCACCGGCGGCGACGGAACGCTCGGCACCGCGACGCTCAAGGACCACGGCGGTCTCGCCATCGCCGAGAAGGCCGTGAGTCCCGAGCCCGAGCATATGCTCGACGGCAACACACCCGCGGCCATCGCCGACTACGTGCTGCCGCCCGAGGATATCCCCGAACACATCCAGGTCTATGCCCGTCACCTGCGGCGCCTCGAGGAGAAGCAGGGCTTCGACGAGGTGCTGGCCGCGGCTGCAACCTCGCTCTCGCGCATCGCCGACATCCTGCGCAACAAGACCGGCAACGATTTCCATGGGTACAAGCAGAACACCTTCCTGCGTCGCGTGCAGCGGCGCATGCAGGTGGTCCAGATCGACGAGATTCCCGGCTATGTCGATTTCCTGCGGAACGATAAGGACGAGGCCCAACACCTCTTCAACGATCTTCTGATCGGCGTCACCGAGTTCTTCCGCGACAAGCGCGAGTTCGAGGTACTGGAGACCCAGATCATTCCGAAGATGTTCGAAGGCAAGGGCGCGGGCCAGCAGGTTCGAATCTGGGTGCTCGGCTGCGCCACCGGCGAGGAGGCCTATTCGATCGGTATCCTCTTGCGCGAGCACATGGCGCGGCTCGATTCCGCACCACAGGTCCAGATCTTCGCAACCGACATCGACGGGCGCGCGCTCGCCACTGCGCGGGTCGGCCGCTACCGCACCAGTATCGAGGCGGATATGAAAAACGAACGCCTCGCGCGCTGGTTCGTGCGCGAAGGCGATACCTATTGCGTGGTGAAGGAATTGCGCGAGATGTGCATCTTCTCGCAGCACAACGTCATCAAGGACGCGCCGTTCTCCAAGCTCGATCTCGTCTCCTGCCGCAACCTCCTCATCTATCTCAATGCCGAACTGCAGAACCGGGTGATCCCGCTGTTCCATTTCGCGCTGTTGCCGGACCGCTACCTCTTTCTCGGCAATTCCGGGAACGTGACACGGCATCCAAAGCTGTTCGCTCCGGTCGACCGCCGTGCCCGCATCTTCAAGAAGCTCGAGACCGGAACGCGGCTGCCACCGGAATTTCCGATCACGACGGCGGCGGGCAGGGCGCCGGTCGAGGTGCCGCCGGTGCGTTCGTTCGGACCAGATGTGGGTCTGGAGCGCCGCGCGCAGCGGATCGCCGAGCGCTACGCGCCGGCCTACGTCATCACCGACGACAATTTCCAGATCCTGCATTTTTCAGGGCGCACCGGCCGCTACATCGAGCCGACCGCGGGCGCCGCCACGCTCGACCTGCTCCAGCTCGTGCACCGCGATCTCAGGCTCGAATTGCGCACGGCGCTCAGCAGCGCCGCTGAGACCAATGAGGCAGCCCATGCCGAGCAGGTGCAACTCGGGCTGAACGGCCACCGCGTGCTCGTCGACATCACCGTCGAGCCGATCCAGGACGGCGCCGGCGGCCATCGCAACTTCCTCGTCCTGTTCAAGGACGGCCCGGTCCGGGTGATCGATACCAACCAGAGCAACCCCAATGTGCTGGTGCGTACCGAGCATGTCGAGCGTCTGGAAAGCGAGCTGCGGGCAACGCGGGAGCGGTTGCAGGCGACCATCGAGGAGCTCGAGAGCACCAACGAGGAGCTGAAATCCTCGAACGAGGAATATCAGTCGCTCAACGAGGAGCTGCAATCGGCCAATGAGGAGCTCGAGACCTCGCGCGAGGAATTGCAGTCGGTCAACGAGGAGCTGACCACCGTCAATGGCGAGCTGGCGCACCGCGTGCAGGAGCTGACACGCGCTACCAGCGACCTGAAGAATTTCCTCGAGAGCACGCAGATCGCAACCGTGTTCCTCGACAACGATTTGCGGGTGATGAATTTCACGCCCGCGATCACACAGGTCCTGCATCTGGTGGAAACCGACGTCGGCCGCCCGATCGCCCACATCAAGGCGCGTATCCCCATCGAGGAGCTCTATGACGACGTACGCCGGGTGCTGCGAACGCTGGCCAGCGCCGAGCGCGAGCTGACCGCGCCGGATAGTGGCACGCGCTACATCGTGCGCATCCTGCCTTATCGCAGCATCGACAATTTCATCGCCGGCGTCGTCATCACCTTCATCGACGTCACCGCGATCACGCGCGCGGAGGAGCGGCAACGCCTGCTGCTCGCCGAGCTGCAGCATCGCGTCCGCAACACGCTCGGCGTCGTGCGCTCGATCGCCCGTCGATCGGCGGAAACGAGCTCTACCGTCGAGGAATACGCCTCTCACTTGGACGGCCGGCTCAACGCCTTCGCACGCACCCAGGCGCTGGTGACCCGCGATCCGGGGGGCGGCGTCGATCTTGAATATCTCGTCGTCGAGGAGCTCCTGGCCTATAATGCCAGGGAAGGCGAGCAGGTGCGGGTCTCCGGCCCGAAGGTGCGTCTCCAGCCGAAGGCCGCCGAGACCTTCGCACTCGCCGTCCACGAGCTCGCGACCAACGCGTTGAAATACGGCGCTTTGAGCCGGCCCACGGGGCGGATCGAGATCGCCTGGCGCCTCGATGAGTCCACCGACCCGGCGGAGCTGGTCTTCGAATGGCGCGAGCGGGGCGGGCCGCAGGTCACACCGCCGCCGCGAAAGGGCTTTGGCACGGAGCTTCTCGAGCGCACGCTGGCGTTCGAGTTCAAGGGGCAGACGACGATGGCGTTCAGCGCTTCAGGACTGCAATGCACGATCACCATTCCTTTGAGCAAACGCACGTTCCATATGGCCGGGGGGAGCGCTAGTTGATGCCCGTGTCCACTCTAGATCGAAGCGTGACTGATCCGGTCGTCCGCAGGCTGAATGCGCTGCGGCCGTTGTCGGCCCAAGCCTCCGCTTCGCTTGAGCACGCCGCTCTCGAAGGGATGCAGCGCGCCGGATCGGGCGAGGATCTGATCTCGGAGGGCGATTCCGTCGACAGCGTCCGTATCGTGCTGTCGGGATGGCTCTGCCGTTACAAGACGCTCGAGGACGGCCGGCGCCAGATCGTCAACTTCATCTTCCCTGGCGAGACCTGCGACGCGCATGCGTACCTGCTGACGGTGATGGATCACTCGATCGCGACGCTGACGCCGGTCGTCTATACCGAAATCAAGCGCACGCGCTTCGAGAGCCTTGTCGCTAGCGACCGTTCGCTCGCGGAAGCGTTCTGGTGTGAGACGCTCGTGAACAGCGCCATCCAGCGCGAATGGGCCATCAATCTCGGCCGCCGTGTCGCGCTGGAACGCGTGGCGCATCTGTTCTGCGAGATTTTCGAGCGGCTGCGCCCGGTTGGAATGGTCGACGGCAATTCCTGTATCATGCCGGTAACCCAGATGGATCTGGCCGATGCCACCGGCCTGTCGGTGGTCCATCTCAATCGCACCGTGCAGGAATTGCGCGCCAACGGCCTGATCGTACTGCGCGAGCGAACACTGACCATCACCGATCTCGATGCACTCAAGGACGCCGCGCTGTACTCGCCGGGCTATCTGCAGCTCTATCGCAGTAAGTAGCTTCTAACGCTAGCTGTCACGCACCAGTCGAGCCGTTCGCGACCGTCCAGAGTGCGGCGCGCGAGGCCGTGGTGATCTAGCGTGCTGCGATGCAGCGTTTGTCAGCCTGCGCGCAACGATCGCATTTGCTTAACCTATGGAAATGCTGGAACTCAGTTCCGCTCCGAAGCTGCGAAGGCTGCCCGCCCGGGCCGCCCCGGTGCGGCAGGTGATCGGCCCCGGCGCTCTGAGCCTCCGGCCGGGGGCCGACTCCCTTCAAGCCAGATCATCCGTGAACGCAGAAAATGACCGCCAAACGCAATCGAACCAAACAGACGCATTCGCTCCAGGAGCGTTTGCAGATATCAGCCGAACAGGCCCGCCAACATGCCCGCCGTCTTCCGGCCGGCAAGGAGCGGGAGATGTTGCTGCGCCGTGCGAAGCAGGACGAAGTGGCTTCCAGTCTGACCGATTGGTTGACCGCCCCGGCCGTCCGCAAGCGCTGGCAAGGAGAGGGCAGATCATGAAACATTACCGGGCGTTTCAGATTAACCCCGACGGCCATGTCTTCGGTTGCATCAACCTCGTCTGCGACGGGGAGGAGGATGCCAAGCGTCAGGCGCAGGCGCTCGTGAGCTTCTATCGCATCGAGCTATGGCGCCTGGACCAGCGCGTCGCCAGGTTCGAAGCCGTCTCGCAAGTGCCGGATCGTGTGAAGCAGCTTGGCGACCGGGCCCCGCGCGCCAGTCTGCGATGATGGCATCATGCCGGTGATTTGCCCGACGTGTCAATCAATTTCGGAAAAATCGTAGCGATCCGTGTTCGGGATTGCCGGCTACTTTGCATGGGGTTGTTTTCGAGTTTTTTGCGGAGGCCCGTCAGCCGGTGGATGTCCCGGTGCGCCAGACGCCTCTGCTCGCTGCGGCAGGTTACCGACGGTCGTGCAACCCGATAGCTACAACATCGGCTCGAACTGGCAGTGCACCAGCAGCTCGGAGACCGAAGCGTTGTTCGGCAGCATGAGAACGGTCTCAACCAGTCGTGCGATGTCGCCGGGCTGACTCATCTCGTGGCGGGGAATCTCGTCATCGTTCAGCGTCATGTCGGTGGCGACATAGCCGGGGCATATGACGGTCGCCCGGATTCCTGCAGCGCGACCCTCGCGGCGGATGCCGTGCGTGAGCGCGACCACGGCGAATTTGGTCATGGCGTAACCGACGTTACTTCCCACGCGCTTGCCGGCGAGCGAGCCGAGGTTGACCACTCGCCCGTGGCCGCAAACTGCCAGATGGGGCAGGGCGGCCCTGATGACACGGAGCGGGCCTTTGACGTTGATCCGCCACATGTCTTCCAATTCGTCTTCACCCTCGTCGGAGACGCGGACCTTCGGATTGATGCCGGCTGCGTTGACGATGGCGTCCACGCCGCCCCATCGCGCGAGCGTTGCCTTGACCCATGCCTTGGGGCTCTCGGCGTCGTCAGCGTCGTAACGGTGCGTCATGAGCCTCGGACTCTCCTGCAGGGCGCTCGGATTACGAACTCCCGCCGAGACTCGGAAACCCGATGCCAGCAGTCGATCGACCACGGCGCGTCCGATGCCGCGCGAGGCGCCCGAAACCATGACGATCCGGTTATTGACCTCCAGCATGTACGTTTCTCTCTCAAGGGTGAGCCAAAAAGGACCGTAGCGAATGTAGGGGGACGTGGCCGGAAGCGAGTAAGAGCAATTCACTCTGCCTGTATCGGTGACGCTTATGGGATCGCTTGGCGGAGCTATCGGCCATGCTTATGAGGGCAGACCGAATCCGTTCTATCCGTGCCCATTTATGTGAACGTAGTGTTCCGCCGCTCCGCTTGATCGCAAGAGAGCCATGCGGATGGGATTTGCGGACTTTCGAACGGCATTGGTGACGGGTGCGTCCTCGGGAATCGGGGCTGCGACGGTTCGCCGCTTGAGCGCAGAGGGCCTCGAGGTTTATGCGACCGGCAGGGACGCGGGACGGTTGGCGACCTTGTCGGCGGAGACCGGGTGCCGCGCCTGTGCGGTTGACGTGAACGATCTGGGCGCGCTGACGGAACTGGCAGGCTCGGCCGAGTTCGATGTGCTCGTCAACAACGCCGGCCAGTCCCGACGCAGCAATATTCTGGATACCGCCCCTGAGGATGTCGACACGCTCGTGGACGTGAATTTGCGGGCGGTCCTCCATCTTACGCGGCTGATCGTGCCGGGCATGGCCAAGCGTGACCGTGGGCACGTCGTGAACATCTCCTCCATTGCCGGCCACTATGCATTCGGCGAGAACGCGACGACGTTCAATTCGTCCGTCGCCTATCACGCGACCAAGGCCGGCATCCATTCGCTGTCGCAGCAATTGCGCGTGGACCTCTTCGGCAGCCGGGTTCGCGTCACCGAGGTGTCGCCGGGCCGGGTCGCGACCGGCATTTTCCAGAACCCGGACGTCGGCGGCGACGGGAATGATCGCTTTGTCGGCGCCTTCGAGACGCTTCAACCCGAGGACATTGCGGACGCGATCGCGTTCGCCGTGGGATCGCCGATGCGCATGAACGTCGCGATGCTCGAGGTCATTCCAACATTTCAGGTCGTAGGTGACCTGCGATTTGCGCGGCGGACAGAGGTCGCGCAACAGACAGAGATCAAGAAACGGAGCTGACGATGCCTGAACTTGCGAACCGCCTCAAAACCGTAAAAGTGTCCGCCTCGGCGGCGATGACGGATAAGGCGCGTGAGCTGCGCGATGCGGGCGTCAAGATCGTCAGCCTGTCATCCGGCGAGCCCGATTTCCCGACGCCTCCGCATGCCATCGACGCCGCGCATCGGGCGGCCCTGGCAGGGGATACCAAATACCCGGCGATGCCGGGGACGGTGGCCCTGAGAACCGCGGTCCAGCGCAAGTTCAAGCGTGAGAACAATCTCGATTATGCCCTCGATGAAATCCTGATCGCCAACGGGGGCAAGCAGATCATCTTCAACGCGCTGTTCGCCACCTGCAATCCCGGCGACGAGGTGGTCATTCCGGCGCCAGGCTGGATCACCTACGCGGACATCGTTCTCCTCGCCGAGGCGACGCCAGTTTCGGTGCCGTGCCCGGAGAACAACCAGTTCAAGCTGCGGCCGGCGGATCTCGAGGCTGCGATCACACCCAAGACGAAGTGGCTGATCCTGAACTTCCCGAACAATCCGACCGGCGCCGCCTGCTCGCGCGCCGAGATGCGCGCGATCGCGGACGTCATGCTCGGGCATCCCGACGTCTGGATCCTCACCGACGACATCTATGAGCACCTCACCTATGACGGTTTCGAGTTCTGCACGATTGCGGAGGTCGAGCCCAGGCTGAAGGATCGCGTCGTAACGGTGAACGGCGCGTCCAAGGCCTACGCCATGACGGGATGGCGCGTCGGCTATTGCGGCGGCCCCAAAAGCTTGATTGCCGCCATGAACAATGTCCACGGTCAGGCGACGGGCGGCATCTGCACGCTCAGCCAGGCGGCCGCCGTGGCTGTTCTGGACGGTCCTCAGGGTTATCTGAAGGAGCGGGCCGATATCTATCGCGACAGGCGCGATCTGGTGGTCTCGCTCCTCAATCAGATCCCCGGCATCACCTGCCACAAGCCGCAGGGTGCATTTTACGTGTTCCCGAACATCGCCGGTTGCATCGGCAAGACGTCCAAGGGAGGGCGGCGGCTGGACACCGATGCCGACTTCATTTCGGCCCTTCTGGAGGAGCAATACGTCGCCGCCGTTCACGGCGGAGCCTACGGAATGAGCCCGTATTTCCGGATTTCCTATGCGACCGATATCGAAACGCTGAAGGAGGGATGCCGGCGCATTGCGAGCTTCTGCGAAGGCTTGCGCTGACGGGAGGTAGGTAAGGGGCGGCCCGATGACTGAAGTTCAGGCACAGGCTGCCACACCCATTGTCATAACCGTTTGCAATGCCCCTAAATGGAGACAATCTTGGTCCTATCGGATGTCGGCGTCTAAGCTTTGCTTAAAGAGGGGTAGATCTTGGGATCGCGCAGTCGGGGACGGCCAGCAATGACCAGCGACGATGCGGTGGCTGTTGTAAGTGCCCAACCAGAGGCCCGACAGGGATCGCGGTGGCGCCTGAGCTTGCCCGCCGGGCTGCTCGCGCTCCCGATGATGGTCTTCCTGGCCTACTTCTTCTTCTATCCCGCAATCAGGCTGCTGTTCTCGAGCATACAGACGCAGAACAGCCAGGGAATTATCGGGCCTCCCTTCACGCTCGCGCACTACGCAAGGCTCATCGATGTCGAGCTCTATGCGCGCGTGTTCTGGACGACGCTCAGGATCAGCCTGATCACGTCTGCTCTTGCGACCGTATTGGCCTATCCGGTTGCGCTGGTCATGGTGAAGAGCCGCCCCCTCGTTACGCGAATTATCACGCTCATCGTCATCGCGCCGCTGGTCGTCAGCGTCGTCGTGCGTGGCTACGGGTGGCAGTTGATCCTGGCGAACGGCCCGAAGGGGATGTTGAACTGGATCCTGATGACGCTGCACATCGTCGATGGGCCGGTATCGGTCCTCTATACCGAGAAAGCCGTGGTCATCGGATCGTTGCATGTGTTCTTCCCGATGATGGTCCTGCCGCTGGCATCCGCGCTCGGCAAGATCGATCGCAATCTGGAGGATGCGGCCCGCGTTCTCGGTGCGCCCTGGTGGAAAGTCTTCCTGCGGGTGACGTTGCCGTTGAGCATGCCCGGTTTCGTGGCGGGCTTCACCCTGGTGTTCTCGCTGACGGCGGGCTCCTTCGTCATCCCTGCCATCCTGGGAGGGGCGTCCGCGATCATGCTGGGCAATCTGATCGAGCAGCAGATTTTCGTCGTGTACGACTGGCCGTTTGGTGCGGCGATCGCTGTGGTCCTGGTGGGTGTCGTTTTCGCGGTCAATGGTTTCTCGATGTGGCTTCTCGAGGGCCGCCGTCTCCGGAGGCCGACCTGATGGACGAGCATTTTTCCGGCTTTGGTGCCTTTGTGCTCTATGCGATCACGACCGCGATGATGGTCTTCATCATGGCGCCGCTGCTTCTCGTTATGGCGGTGTCGGTTTCCGACTCCTATTTCGTGACGTTTCCGCCTCAGGGTTTTACGCTGAAATGGTACTTCAAGGTCCTCGGGGATCGAGACTTCCTGGAGGCGATGCGGCTGAGCATCCTGCTGGCGCTCGGCACGACGGCGGGCTCGCTGCTGCTCGGTGTGCCGGCGTCGTTTGCGCTGGTACGCGGAAATTTCTTTGGCCTGGCGGCCATCAAGGGCTTCCTGCTCTCGCCATTGATTTTCCCCGCCCTGGTGACGGGCCTCGCGCTGCTCCAGGTCCTCACCAAGCTCGGCTCGCAGGATGCGAGGCTGAACCTGCTGATCGGGCACGTTGTCGTGACCTCGCCGTACGTCATCCGGACCGTGGTCACCAGCCTTCAGCTGGTGGACGAGAACCTGGAAGATGCGGCTCGGACGCTTGGTGCGAACCGGCTGTGGACTTTCTGGCGTGTGACGCTGCCGCAGATCGCATCCGGGGTTGCCGCCGGAGGTCTGTTCGCCTTCATGGTGTCCTTCGACAATTACCCGGTCACGATGTGGCTCGCCAATTCCGAGTACTCGCCGGTGCCGCTCGTGCTGATGCGGCAGCTCGTCAACGTGTTTGATCCTTCCGTGCCAGCGATGTCGACGATCATCATCCTAATGGCGATGGTCGGCGTCCTGCTTCTGGAGAAGCTGGTAGGTCTTCGCCGCGCGCTGGCCGCCTGATTTTTACTTCGTAGATGGAGATTGGACCATGAGACTGACGCGTAGAAATCTCATCAAGGCCGGTGCATCCGCGGTTGCTTTCCCGACGATCATCAGCCGGGCGTGGTCACAGGACGCCAAGCAGCTTCATGTCGGCGTCTACAACTCCGCCCTGGGTAAGCTGATCCAGAAGGAAGTCATTCCCAAGTTCGAGGCGGAGTTCAAGTGTCGCGTCTTTACGATTGAAGGAGCGACCCTCTCCAACATCGCTGCACTCCGCGCGACGCGCGATACGCCGCGATACAGCGTCATGATGATGGATGATGTCGGCATCCCGCAGGCGAAGCAGGAGGGTTTGATCGACAAGCTCGATCCTGCCAAGATTCCCAATCTCGCGAAGGTGTATCCGCGCTACATCTTCGAGGATGGCTACGGCGTCGGGTTCTCCATCTCGAGTGCGGCCCTGTTCATCAACCCGCAGGTGACGAAACCAATCGAGAGCTATGAACAGATCTTCGATGCGAAGTATCGCAAGCAGATTCTGCTGAACACGCCGAAAAACACCCAAAGCGTGCTGATGCTCATCGCCGCGACATCGCTCGTGACGGGCAAGCCGTTCAAGGAAGCCCAGTATCTGGTCGATCAGGGTTGGGACAAGCTGGCGACACTGAAGCCGAACGTGCTGACGATCTATGACAGCGAGGCGCAGGTCCTCCAGGTCGCCCAGGGACAGGCGACGATCGGCGGCATCGAGTATTCGAAGGCCATTTACCCGCATACGGCGAAGGGAATGCCCCTCGACATGACCTTCCCCAAGGAAGGCGCGTTCACGGGCATCAACAGCATGACGGTGGTCAAGAATGCGCCCGAGCCGGAACTGGGAGCAGCACTCATCAACCGCATTCTCGAGCCGTCGGTTGCCAAGATGCTCTCTGAGCAGACGCTGAGTGCGCCCTCGGTCAGCGGCATCGACTTCAAGCCGGAGACGGCGAAGTTCCTCGCATATCCGGATACCAAGGCGACCGATCTCGGGCTCTTCACGCCGGATTGGAATTTCATCGTGCCGCGCCGCGGCCCCTGGCTGGAGCGTTACAACCAGGTCTTCACAAGCTAAGGCGGATAATCATGAGGTCCTCCGAAGTCAGGCTTGAACGTCTCAGCAAGGAATACAACCGCGTCGTCGCGGTCGATGAGGTGTCTCTGACGATCGAGCCGGGTCACATGGTGGCCCTGCTCGGTCCAAGCGGATGCGGGAAAACGACCTGCCTTCGCATGATCGCTGGGTTGATCCGCCCGACATCCGGTGATGTCCTGGTGAACAACGCGAAGATCACCGATGTGCCGGTGCATCGGCGCAACATCGGGATGCTGTTCCAGAACTACGCGTTGTTTCCGCACATGACGATCGAGGAGAACATCGCATTCGGCCTGCAGATGCGAGGGATCGCCAAGGCGGAGGCCGCCAAGAAGGTCGCCGCGGCGCTGAGCCTTGTCCAGCTTTCGAACTTCGGGAAGCGATATCCGACCCAGCTCTCGGGTGGCCAGCAACAGCGCGTTGCGCTTGGGCGAGCGCTGGTGATCGAGCCTGCGATGCTGCTGCTCGATGAGCCGTTGGGTGCGCTCGACAAGGGGCTTCGCGAAAGCATGCAGGTCGAATTGCGAGCCCTTCAGCGGCGACTGGGCCTGACCACGATCATGGTGACGCACGACCAGGACGAAGCCCTGACGATGGCTGACAAGATCGTCGTCATGCGGGACGGCAAGCTCGAGCAGGTCGGCTCGGCGACCGAGATCTATCAGCGGCCAGCCTCCAAATTCGTCGCGAAGTTCATCGGTGCCTCCAACCTGTTCGAGGGCAAGGTCGAGCAGCGCAACGGAAATGGCGCGATCATTCGCGTGTCGCAGGATCTGAAGCTCCAGGTCGATCAGGTACCGGCTTCTGCCGCGGACGTGATGGTCTCGATCAGGCCGGAAGCGATCATCGTCGAGGGAGCCGATCAGGTTGGTGCGGCGGATCGGCCAAACAGTGTGGCTGCGCGGATCGATCAGGTCGTCTATCGCGGCTTCGTCAGTCACTATTATCTGAAGACGGCGAGCGGTGAGCAACTGATTGTATTCGAGCAGAACCAGTCGCAGCAATCGGAGCTCCGCTACGCGGTAGGGCAGCAGGTCGTTGCGCGATGGAACGCACCGAGCAATCACGTCATTGCGCGGCACTAAAATTCGGGGTCGCAAGCCCGCGGATCATCAAACCGGATAGCGAGCGCAACTCATGCGCTCGCCGGCGTGCGCCCCGGTGCAGGCGGCAGGACATCTCGCCAGCAATCAATATCCCCTATACCCGCAGAGCGACAACGTGTTGGTTCGGCTCGCGCGGGTCATCTAGATTTGGGCGTAGCGGCCACGAGGCCGCGCGTCGATCTCCGGAGCGCTGTTTGTCGATCACCCACCGCGTTTCTCCCTTCATCGGCGTGCTCGAGAAGGACCCAAAGATCAGCTTGATCGGCACACTGGCCATGCTGGTGGAGGCGCCGGGGGAGTTCGACCTTGTTCAGCAGGGCCGCATCTGGTCGCTTGCCGATGTACTTTCGTCCTGGCCCAATGTCGAAGAAGCCGTCGTTGGCGTGACCAACGTCATGCTCACGTTTGTGCAGCCGCCGAACGACATCGGCGCGCTTGCAGCAGATATTATCGAGCTCTGGCATCGTTTGAGCCCGCGTAATGCGGACGGCAAGCTGATCGAGATTCCCGTCGTCTACGGCGGCGAGCTTGGCTTCGACCTGCCGGCGGTGGTGGCGCGCTCGGGATTGTCGGCGCAGGAAGTGATCAGGATCCACAGTGAGGGTGAGTATACCGTCTGTGCGATCGCTAGCTCCCCGGGATTCGGTTATCTCCACGGCCTCGATCCCCGCATCTTCATGCCGCGCAAATCGGTCCCCTCGCTCAACATGCGCGCGGGCTCGGTGACGATCGGCGGGATGCAGACCGGCGTTGCGGTGCTCACGAGCCCGAACGGCTGGAACGCGATCGGCTGGGCCGAGATCGCGATGTTCGATCCCCACAAGACACAGCCGTCGCTGATGGCACCGGGCGATCGCGTCAAGTTCAGAATCGATCGGATCGAACTGTGATCGAAATCCTGACCAGCCACGCGTTCAACACGATCCAGGACCGTGGTCGCCGCGGCGTGCGCCGCTTCGGTGTGAGTACGTCCGGCGCCATGGACCCGGTCGCTCTCGAAGCCGGCAACGCGCTTCTCGGCAACGATGGTGACGCCGCGGGCATCGAGGTGCAGACGTTTCCCTTCCGCCTGCGTTTCAATGCGGACATCTCATTTGCGCTCACTGGAGCTGATTGTGATGCGAGGCTGGGGCAGCGAGCCGTTCCGCCCTGGTGGCGGATGCGGGCGAGAGCAGGAGATGTCCTCACGATCGGCTCGCCCAAACGCGGTGCCCGCGTCTACGTCTCGCTCGAAGGTGGTATCGACGTTCCACCGGTGCTTGGCTCACGGAGCACGCATCTTCGCGCGGGATTCGGCGGATTGGACGGGCGTGCCTTGCAGTCGGGCGACGTCGTGCCGATCGGAAATCCGCGGCGGGACTCCTCGGGGCGCGTCGAGTTTGGTGCCGAGCCACCCGAGATCGCTATCGCGGAGTCCGATCCGCGGGAGGATCGCGTTCTGCGGGTGCGCGTCATCCGCGCTGGAGAGCACGACCTGTTTTCCGAGGAGATGCAGGCGATGTTCTGGTCGACAAGATGGAAGATCAGCGCGCAGAGTGATCGCGGCGGGTATCGGCTCAGCGGAGCGAAGCTGACATTGGCTGCACCGGTCGAGATGCGTTCGCATGGCGTGGTGGCCGGCGTCGTACAGGTGCCGCCGGGCGGTGAGCCGATCATCCAGATGAGCGACGCCAACACGGCGGGGGGGTATCCGAAGATGGCCGCGGTGATCCAGGCCGATCTGTGGCGCCTCGGCCAGGCGCGGTCGGGATCATTCATCGCATTCAGCGAGATCAGCTACCAGGATGCCGTTGCCGCCATGGCTCCCGTCAACGAGTACATCGGCAGGGTGCGCGCGACGGCCGATCTTTATCGAGCTCTTTGAGTGGAACTAAGCAACAATCAAGAAGGATGGTTCAAACATGAAAATCGGCATCAACTCGGACATGGGCGAAGGCTTCGGCAACTATCGCATTTGTGACGACGAGGCGCTCATGGGAATCGTCTCCTCCGCCAACGTGGCGTGCGGCTTCCATGCCGGCGACCCCATCATCATGGATCGCACGGTCCGCATGGCAAAGACCAAGGGGGTTGAAGTCGGCGCGCATCCGGGTCTGCCGGATCTGCTCGGATTTGGCCGCCGCGTGATCCAGATGGATGCGGCCGAGCTCGAGAAGCATATGGTCTATCAGATCGGTGCACTCCAGGGCATCGCGGCCAATGCCGGCCATCGCGTGACCCATGTCAGCTTCCATGCAGCGATGGGCAACATGGTGAACGCCGATCCGGATATGGCCGCCGTCGTCGCCCGCGCAATCGCAACCATCGATCGTGACTTCATCGTGTTCTCGCAGCCCGACGCCGCGATCGTACATGCCGCCCGCAAGGTCGGCCTGCGGGTGCTGACGCTCTTTCTTGCCGATCGTGCCTACGACGAGAACGCCCATCTCGTGTCCCGCAAGCTGCCCAATTCGGTCATCACCTCGTCGGAGGCAGTGGCGGAGCGGGTTCAGAGGTTTTTGGACAGCGGCACGGTGAAGACGATCGAAGGCAAATCGATCAAGGTCGAGGCGCGCTCGATTCTCATTCACAGCGACACTCCCGGCTCCGTCGATCTCGCGGCCACGGTGCGGCGTGTGGTGGAGCAGGGCGGCGGCGAGGTCGCCCCGGCGGCGGTGCTGGTCAACTAGCTGCGCGGGACCTCGCGGGCCCTCGCTCAGGTCGAGCTGGCCTCGACAAAGGGGCGAATTCTGGCGATGGGCGTTCCGTAGCCGACCATCGCGCCCGTCTCGGCGAGGACAGCATCGAGGATACCCTCGGCCGGAGAAAGAACCGGCGCATAGATCAGGCCAACCTTGACGAGGCCGACGATCGCGCCGGCCTCGATCCGTTGGCCCGATTCGACGAACGGCTTTGTCTGCCAGGGATGCCCGGCGAGGAAATGCCCCGCGATATCAGCCGTCGCGACGACGTGCGGATCCTCATGAGGGCTGGATGCTGCGACCGGCGCCGGCGAAGACCCGCCAGTCTCCACGACGAGTTTCAACGACTGGTCCTTGTCTTCGATCTCGATGGAGGCGACGCCGTATATCTCCAGGAGCCTGGCCAGACGTTCGATGTGGGATGCATCTATCGGCATCTGCGAAGCTCCTCGAGAAGTCGAACGTTGGTCCTGAGCCGGTCAAGATAGGCTGACATATCGGTCTCGGCAGCAAGCGCATCCGGATAGGCCGTTTGCTCGAAGCGCAGTCTACTGCCGAGCCTTGCCTGCCCGACGCGCCAAAGATCAGCCTTGATCACGGTTGCGATTTTCGGGTAGCCGCCGGAAGTCTGCGCATCGCGCATCTGGATGATCGGCTGTCCATTGGGCGGGATCTGGATGACGCCCGGGACGATGCCGTGCGACCGTTTTTCGATCGGTGAGATCGGTTTCACGGCGGGACCTTGCAGGCGGTAACCGTAGCGGTTGCTCTGCGGCGTGATCTTCCAACTGCTGCGCCAAAACAGGTCCTGCGTGGCGCCGTCGAACGCATCGTATTCGCCGGCGATCACGACCCTGACCGGGATATCGTCCTGCGCATCCGGCCGGGCGAGGGCGATGTCGGCCGGTTCGATCCCGAGTTCGCCGATGCCCGTTGCCGGGCTGGGCTCGGCGCATGGCAGCATATCCCCCGGCTGGAGAGGTCGCCCGTGAAGGCCGCCGAACTCACCGCGGAATTGGGTGCTCCGTGATCCCAAGACCACTGGCACGTCGATACCACCACTGACGGTCAGATAGCATCGTGCGCCACGAGGCATCGCCTTGAGGGTGAGAACGTCGCCGGCGCGTGCCTGCGACCGCCACCAGGGCGGGATCATTCGTCCTCCGATCTGGGCTTCGACCTCGGCGCCCGTGAGCGCAAAAGCCATGCTCTGGGAGAAACGGAGCTTGAACGGTGTCATCGGGATCTCAATGCCCGCGGCGTTCTCCTCATTGCCAAGCAGGATATTGCCGGCGCGCAAGGCGATGTCGTCCATCGCGCCCGAGGTGCCGACCCCGAACCGATATTGGTCGAAGCGGCCGAGGTCCTGGACACTGGTCGGGCCGAGGACTGACATGATCTCGATCAACGGATCACCCGTTCGATCTCGAAGCGGATGGTGTCGCCCGGCGCGAGCGCGGCCGGCGTCGGCCAGGATGAATCGAAGAACGTCCAGGTCGTGTGTCCGATGGCATGCCAACCACTGGGGCCCGGTGAAGCGGAGACCCCGGTCTGCGATCCACCGATGGACACCGAGCCGCCGGCGGAACGTTGCAGCGGCGTCTGACGGCGCGGCATCGTTATGCGAGGGTCCATGCCGCCGAGGTAGCAATAGCCGGGATGACTTCCCAGCGCGAACACGGTGTAGAGAGGCGCAGCATGGATCGATACCACGTCGTCAACGGACAGCCCGGAGTGTTCGGCAACGGCCTGGAGTGACGATCCGATCTCTCCGCCATAGGTGACGGGCAGCCTGATCTCGCGACCGCCGATCGCAAACTCCTTCGCTTCGTCCCATCCGTCGTTGAGGGCGGCGATCAGAGAGTCCAGTTCGCGGGGAGGTGTTTCGAAGGTCAGCATCAGATTGGTGATGCCCGGGATGGCTTCGCGGATTCCCGGCCACTTCGAAGCCGCCGCGGCGAGCGCCCAGATGCGTTGCTGGTGCGGCAGGTCGAACGTGCCGGGCGCCTCGAAAAGAAGAGCTGACGTGCCGAGCAGGCTGATCCGTGGTCGATCGCGAGCCGTCATTTCGCGGCTCTCCGCTCAGCCATCCAATGCTCCAGATGATGGATGTCGTAACCACCCCGGCAGAACGTTGGATCTGACAGAATAGCCTGATGCAGCGGAACATTGGTTCGAACGCCCTCGGCGCGTAGCTCGGAAAGCGCGACGCGTGCGCGTGCCAGTGCTTCGTCGCGGGTAGCGCCATGGGCGATGAGCTTGCCGATCAACGAGTCATAATGACGCGGAACATCGGCGCCGGTGACGATGTGCGAGTCGACACGGATGCCGATGCCGCCGGGAACATCCCAGCGCGTCACCGCGCCTGGTGAAGGTGCAAAGGTGATCGGGTCTTCCGCGTTGATGCGAAATTCCACGGCATGACCGCGCCGCGCGATATCCGCCTGCGAGATCAGCACCGGCTCGCCGCGTGCAATGCGGACCTGCTCCCTGACGATGTCGATGCCCGTGGTCATCTCGGTAACGGGGTGCTCGACCTGCACGCGCGTGTTCATCTCGATGAAGAAGAACTGCCCGTCTTCATAGAGGAATTCGAAGGTGCCTGCGCCGCGGTAGCCGATCCGCCGACAGGCTTCGACACAGCTCTCTCCGACTCGTTCGACGAGCGCGCGGTCGATGCCGGGGGCGGGGGCCTCCTCGACGACCTTCTGGTTCCTGCGCTGGAGCGAGCAGTCGCGGTCCCCGAGCCAAAGATGGTTATTGTGCTGATCGCACAGGACCTGAATTTCGATATGGCGCGGCTTTTCGAGGAATTTCTCGATGTAAACGGCGGCGTTCTTGAAGGCCTGGCTCGCTTCGGCGCGCGTCAGCGCGAGCGCGTCAGCGAGTTCATGCTCGGCGCGCACGATCCGCATGCCGCGCCCGCCACCGCCGCCTGCGGCCTTGATGATGACGGGATATCCGATCTCCCGTGCGATGGCGCGTACCCCGACCGGATCGTCGGGCAAGGCGCTGTCCGGGCCAGGCACGCAAGGAACGCCGGCCATCCGCATGGCTCGTTTGGCCGCGACCTTGTCGCCCATGATCCGGATACAGTCTGCCGGTGGGCCGATGAAGGTGAGGCCGGCCTGTGCGACCTTGTCGGCGAAATCAGCGCTTTCCGACAGAAATCCGTAGCCCGGATGAACCGCCTGCGCGCCGGTAACTTCCGCCGCGAGCAGGATCGCTGCAGAATTCAGATAGGTGCTGCTCGCCGCGGCCGGTCCGATGCAGAGCGCTTCATCTGCGAGCGCAACGTATCGCGCATTCCGGTCCGCCTCGGAGTGAATGACGACGGTCTTGAGGCCCATCGTCCGGCAGGCGCGCTGGATGCGAAGCGCGATCTCGCCGCGATTGGCGATCAGGACCTTGTCGAACATCAGGATGGGCCTGCAGGTCGGATCCGGAACAGCGCCTGTCCCGCTTCGATCTCGTTACCGTCCTCGGCGAGAACGGCCAGAACGACGCCGGATGTCTCGGCGGTGACGTCGATGAAGGTCTTCATGGCTTCGATGATGCATATTTTCTGGCCTGCTTCGATGGTGGTGCCGATCTCCACCAGCGGCGGCTCATTTGGCGCGGCAGCCCGATAAAACACGCCATGCATCGGCGCGGGTACGACGATCTCTTCGGCATCGGGCACGGCCGGCTCATGCCTGGGAACGCGCATCCCGTCTGATCCATGCGGGACACGAGGCGAGACCGGATTCGCCTCGCGCGGCACAGAGCCTTTCAGGATGCGGACGCGCGTCCCGTCTTGCGTCAGCTCCAGCTCCGCGATACGCGATCGCGAGACCAGATCGACCAGTTGCTCGATTTTAGCGAGGTCCACGGTCATCGCCCCTGTCTAGCGTATCGATATGCGCCTCTCGACCATCAGGTCGTGGTCTGCCGATGTCTCTGCGCGAAGTTGAGGCCGCCAACCACCTGCTGGGTCGGCAGCACCTCCATGAATGCGACGTTCATGCGCGCGGGCGAGCCGACCGCGAAAGCAATGGAATTGGCGATGTCCTCGGGCTGCAGCGCGTCGTAGTCGTCGAAAAAGCGACGCTTGGCCTCGGCAAGATCGCCCAGCAGCCGTCCGAAGACTTCCGTCTCCACGCGGGCTGGCGAAACTTCGGTCACGCGGACCCGGGTGCCATAGAGATCGACGCGAAGCTGCTGCGAGAGCGAATGGATGCCTGCCTTCGTTGCGTGGTACACGGTATTCCCCCCGCCGAAAGCATAATGGCCGGCGATCGACGAGATGTTGACGATGTGGCCACGGTCGCGCTTCGCCATACCGGGCGTGATCAGCCGCGTCAGATGCAGGACGGCGCGCAAATTGACGTCGATCAGGGCATCGACATCGTCAGGCGTGGTGTCCAGGATATTGCCACGCCGGGACTGGCCGGCATTGTTGACGAGAACGTCGAATTCGGCCGAATTTGCCAGCGCCGTCAGCGCTTCCAGGTCGCTGACGTCAACGGCGCAGGCGTGGCAACCGGTCTCGGCCGAGAGGGCCGTCAGCCGGTCCGCATCGCGCGCCACCGCATAGACGTCCAGCCCCTCGGCGCTCAGGCGGCGAACCGTCGCAGACCCGATGCCCGAGGACGCGCCCGTCACCAGCGCCGTTCGATAGTCTGAAAATCCCATTCGTTCGGCTCCTTCGTGCAGCGTTACCTATAGGCCCGGCGGGTTCCAGGTGGTAAGAATATTTCGTTCTAGTCCCATAGCCCCAGCGTATTGCTGCCGCCGTGATGACCTTGTTGTTGGGAACCCCGTATTGGATACGCGCCGCCTCGAAGCCTTCGTCAAAGTCGTCGATCTCGGAAGCATGTCGCGTGCGGCGAAACTGCTCAACATTGCCCAGCCGGCGCTGAGCCAGCAGATCGCCAGCCTGGAGGTCGATTTCAAGCGAAAGCTGCTGGACCGCAGCGCCCGGGGCGTCAGGCCGACCGACGCGGGGCAGATCCTCTACCGCTATGCCAAGTCGATCCAGCGGCAGATCGACGAGGCGCGGCGTACTATTCTGGAGAACCGATCGGGGCTGACCGGCAACGTTACGATCGGCCTGGCGCCCCTCAGCTCGGCGGCATTGCTCGCGATCCCGTTGCTGATGCAGCTACGTGAACGCTATCCCGGAATCGTGCTGCACATTTACGATAGTTCCGGGGTCATGCTCAGCGAAATGGTGCTGAAGGGCAGCATGGACATCGCCCTCCTGTACGGCGAACGTCCGGTGACCGGTCTCGATTACAAGCCGCTGATGCGCGAGCACTTTTATCTGGTCGCGCCCCGCAGCATGTATTCGAAGCAGGTGCCTCCGGAAGAGGTTTCGGCGGCGGAGCTCGCGCAATTCGACCTGCTTCTTCCATATCGAGAGTCCTTCCTGCGACAGGCGGTCGAACGGGTCTGCGCCGAGGTGGGACTCCGCCCGCGCGTCATCGCCGAGATTCATTCGCAATCGACTCTGTCCTCGGCGATCGCAGCCGGAATGGGTGCTGCCGTGCTACCCATGTCGATCGCAAAGGCATTGCCAAACCTCGATGAACTCAGCATTCGGCGGATCGATGCGGCGTCGGCGTCGCAGCAAATGTCGCTATGCATTTCCGACAACGTCGCTTTGTCCGATGCCGCATTCGCTGTCTACAAGATATTGCTCGAGATCATCGTCAAGAACTGGGGGCCGTTCGATTGCCCCTCCGACTCGGCTGCCGTCGCTAGTGGCAGCCCAACTTCGCCTCTGGGCGCTTCCAAGGACGAGCCATAACGAAATACGATGCGGCAATCCTAAAATCTGAAATTCTCCGACATGAGGCGGTCGACTATCTCAGGTGAAGCTCAGATTGCGGACCCTTGGAGGGATCATGGTTCACGTTGTCAGAACGTTCGATCGGCCTGCCGCTGACCTCGTCGAGCGCATCAAGCAATTTCCTCCATCCACCCTTCATGAAGCGCAGGGGCGTTCGGGTGCTCTGACGTCGCGGATCAAGCCGATCTATCCGGGAATGCGGGCCTGCGGGCCGGCGTTTACGGTGAGCTGCCACCCCGGCGACAACATGATGCTCATCACGGCGATCTCGCTGGCCAGACCGGGCGATGTGCTCGTGGTGAGCGCAGGTGACCATCCGGAGCAGGGCGGTTTCGGCGAGGTGCTGGCCACGGCCTGCGTCGCCAAGGGGCTCGCTGGCCTGGTCACGGATGCCGGCGTGCGCGATGGTCCGGCGATCCGCAACACCGGCTTCAATGTTTTCTCCTATGGGCTGTGCATGAAGGGAACCGTCAAGGAGACCCTCGGCTACATCAACCAGCCGATCGTCATTGGCGGCATCGCAGTCCGTCCAGGCGATATCGTCAGCGCTGACGATGACGGCGTGGTCATCGTGCCCAAGGAGAACATCGCAGACGTTTGCGTCAAATCCGCCGCACGCGAGGAAAAGGAAGCCGCCGTGATGAAAGCGCTCAAGGCGGGTGGCGACATTCTCGAATTGTCGGGCATTGGCAAGGTGCTCGAGGCCAAGAATTGTACCTTTGCCTGAGCAAGCAAACGACAATCGACTAGCACGCGGCTCCGGCAATCCGAACGTTAGAGCGTGACGTTCTGCGATAGATGCGGATCCATTGGCGCGACGCGACGGGCAAGGAGACTACATGCCGGCCTTTCTCGGCTCGGGTGAGCATCGTTACCGCGTCGTCGAGGACTGGGCGAAGCTGCCGGATGGCTGGCAGCTCACCGATGTCGCGTCCGTCGCGGTTGACAGCAAGGACCGCATCTACGTCTTCAATCGCGGCGCCCATCCGATGGTGGTGCTCGACCGCGAAGGCAATTTCCTGCGGAGCTGGGGTGAAGGGTTGTTTGCCCGCGCCCACGGCCTGCATATCGACGCCGACGATAATCTCTATTGCACCGATGATGGCGACCACACCGTGCGCAAATGCACGACCGACGGCAAGGTGCTGCTGACGATCGGCGTCCCCGAGAAGCCTGCGCCGTTCATGAGCGGCGATCCCTTCCATCGCTGCACCCATACCGCGCTGTCGCCGAAGGGCGAGATCTACGTCTCCGACGGCTACGGCAATGCCCGCATCCACAAGTTCACCCCGGACGGCAAGCTGATGATGGGCTGGGGCGAACCCGGCACCGATCCCGGCCAGTTCAACATCGTTCACAACATCGCCACCGACGCGGATGGTTATGTCTACGTCGCCGACCGCGAGAACCATCGCGTGCAGGTGTTCGACGGCAACGGCAGATACGAGACGCAGTGGAACAACCTGCACCGGCCCTGTGCGCTGTGCTGCTGTGGTGGAAGGAAACCAACCTTCATCATTGGAGAGCTCGGCCCCGCCATGCCGGTGAACCGCAAGGTGCCCAATCTTGGCCCGCGGTTGTCGATCGTCGATGCCAAGGGAAAACGCATCGCGCGGCTCGGCGGCGAAGATGGTCCGGGTGTCGCGAGCGGCAAGTTCCTGGCGCCGCATGGCATCGCGCTGGATTCGCAAGGTGACCTGTATGTCGGCGAGGTCGGCGTCACCGACTGGAAGACGAGCTTTCCCGACGATGAGATGCCGGCTGTCGTGCGCGCCACGCGCTGTCTGCAGAAGCTGGAGCGGGTGCAGGAAGGCTCCTAGCGTTCGGTGCCAGAATGCGAAAAGAACGGGTCGGCGCAGTCAGACCACGCGGGCGGTGACGGCCTTTCCTTCGATGCTTTGATGTTGCGATGCGGCGCGTGATAGCGGCCTTCCTATCCTCCTGGGCGAGCTGCGCGGGCAGACGAGCGAGCAGCCCATCTTTCCCGCGGCTCAAGATTTCTGTTGTTCGACCGATTTGGCGCCTCTAGCATCGCGCCAAAACAAGCGTTGAGACAAACCGCGCCGGGAGGACATGATGCGCTGCATTCGAGCATTTCTGCTGGTTGCGTGCGCGCTCGGCTCGCTGCTGGTGCCGCTGGCGGCTTCAAGCCGTGCTCAGGGCATTCCGCAAAACATCCCGAGAAAGGATTTGCTGATCCTGGAAAACCCGGAAGGAACCGTCAAGAACGCGGGCTGGTTCAACATCTGGGCGATCAATGCCGGATCGCAGTCGAACGGACTGCAGCAGGTCGGGCTCGATACGCTTTGGTACATCGATCCCGAGAGCGGCCTCGACGGTGTCTGGGACAATTCGCTCGCTGCCGACAAGCCGCAGTACAATGCCGACTTTACCGAAATGACGGTCAAGCTCCGCAGCGGCATCTTCTGGAGTGACGGGGTCGAATTCACCGCCGACGATGTCGTCTCGACGGTCACGACTCAGATCAAAAATTCGGGCATGCGCTTCAGCGCAGTGCTGGCGAGCAACGTCGCATCCGTGGCTGCACCGGACGCCCATACGGTTGTCTTCAAACTCAAGAAGCCCAATTCACGCTTCCATGCCAATTTTACGGTGCGCTGGGGGGCGGTGTGGATCCTGCCCAAACACGTCTTCGACAAGGTCGAAGATCCCGTCAAATTCGATTTCAACAAGCCGATCTCTCTCGGTGCCTACGTGCTGCACAGCTACGATCCGGACGGCAAATGGTACATCTGGCAGCTTCGCGAAGACTGGCAGCGCACCACGCTAGCGCGCTTTGGCAAGCCTGGTCCGAAATATCTCGCTTATGTCGATCCCGGACCGCCCGAGAAGCGGGTGATCGCGCAGCTCAACCACGAGCTCGACGTGATCCACGATATCGCGCCGGAGGGCATGTTTGCCCTGGCCAAGCAAAGCAAGACGACGCGGGCATGGTTCAAGGGCTTCCCCTATGGCCACCCCGATCCGACGCTTCCCGCCGTGATCTTCAACACCCAGAATGAGAGTTTCAAGAACCCAGACGTGCGATGGGCGCTGGCGCTGTTGATCGACATCAAGGCCGTGACCATGGCGGCCTATCGCGGTGCCGCCACGATATCGGCGATCGGCGTACCGCCGACCGGAACTCATCCGGCAACCTATCATGGGCCGATGGAGGAGTGGCTTAGGGCATTCGAGATCGATACCGGCAAGCGCAAGACCAAGCCCTACGACCCCACGATTGGCAGGCAGATCGCCGACATGCTGCGACCTTCCATGGGCGAACAGATCCCATCCGATCCTGCGGAGATTGCCAAGGCGTTCGGCAGGGGCTGGTGGAAGACCGATCCGCAGGCGGCGCAGGAACTTCTGGAAAAGGCAGGCTTCACCAAACGAGGCGGCACCTGGATGACGCCTGATGGGAAGCCCTTCAGCGTTCGCGTCATGGTCGAAGGGGATTTGCGCCCAGTGATGACCCGGGCCGGAACGATGATCGTGCAGCTATGGAAGCAGGCGGGCATCGACGCTAGGATCGATGTCGCGCAGGGAACGCTGCCCACGCGACGGGCGGCTGGCGATTTCGACACGTTCATCGGCTGGAGCGTCGAAACCTGGGGCGGCCACCAGGACTTGTCCTATTTCCTCGACAGCTGGCATTCGCAGTTCGTCGCCGAGCCAGGCAAACCGCAGCCGCTCCGCAACTGGCAGCGCTGGTCCAATCCCGCGCTCGACAAGATCATCGAGGAGATCCGGACGGTCGGCTTCGACGATCCGAAATCGATCGAGCTCGGCAAGGAGTACGTCAAGCTCGCCGTCAAGGAGATGCCCACCATACCGCTGATGGCCTACAACGTATTCACCGCAATGGACCAGACCTACTGGACCGGCTTTCCGACCGCGGAAAATCCCTACACCAACCCGGTGCCGAACTGGGGCAATTCGCGCTACATGTTCGTCAAGCTGAAGCCGGCCAGTTAAGACGCGATGATAGAAGAGCGATCGCATTTGCCGTGCCTGGCTGAACGACTTTGGCAGACAGCCCTGGGGCCCCCATGAGCGGATATCTCGCCTATGTGGGTCGGCGGCTCGGGCAGTTTCTGCTGGTTGTCTTCATCGGCATCAATATCGCTTATGTCGTCACGCATGCATCGCCGATCGATCCCGTCGAGCAGTCGATCTCGGCGGTGACCTCCTTCGGCAACACCGCCCCGGGGGCGATCGAGCAGATGCGCAACTCCTTGCGCGAGCTCTATGGTCTCAGCGGCACGCCTGTTGAGCAATACCTGTTGTTCTGGAAGCGGATCCTGCGCGCTGATTTCGGTCCATCGATGTCGGCGTTTCCGACCCCCGTCGGCACGCTCATCGGACGTGCGCTGCCCTGGACCGCCGGGCTCCTTGTGGTTTCGACCATTGTCGCCTGGGGGCTCGGAAATCTGCTGGGTGGGCTTGCCGGCTATTACCGGCAGAGCCGGGGTCTGAAGCTGATGGGGGTGATCGCCATGGGCCTCCATCCGATCCCTTACTATATTCTGGCGATGCTGCTGCTGATCGTGTTCGGCTTCCTTTGGCCGGTACTCCCGATTACCGGCGGATCCGCGATGAACCTGCCCCAGACGTGGACGCCCGAATTCGTTGTGAGCGTGCTGCAGCACGCGATCCTGCCGGCCCTTTCTCTGATCCTGATTGGCGTGGGGAGCTGGTTCCTCGGCATGCGCTCGCTGGTATCCAATGTCCTCGCCGAGGACTTCGTCGTCTACGCCGAACTCGCCGGCGTAAGGTCCTGGCGCATCCTGACATCCTACGTGATGCGTAACGCGCTCACGCCGCAGGTGACGGGACTTGCCATGTCGCTGGGCGGAATCTTCAACGGCGCCGTGATCACCGAAAAGGTGTTCGGCTATCCCGGTCTCGGCTCGCTCCTGGTCGACGCCGTCTATGCCGGAGATTACGGGCTTGTCCTCGGCGTCACCACCATCTCGATTCTCGGCGTATCGATCGGCGTGCTTGCGATCGATCTTCTCTATCCTCTGCTCGACCCGAGGGTGAAGGTCAGCTGATGGCCGTGCTCCTGCGTGATCTGCTGCGCTACAGCCCTGAATTTCGGATCGGGGCCGTGCTGCTCGCCTTCGTTCTGTTGCTGTCCGTCCTGGCGAGCTTTTCGCCCTATCCGCCGGACAGCGTGTATGTGGTGCCGCCCGATGTGCCGCCGTCGCTGACCTACTGGTTCGGAACGACATCGCGTGGCCAGGACGTGTTCTGGCAATTGAGCTTTGCCATCCGAAATACATTGTTGTTCGGATGCACGGTGGCTTTGATCAGCCGCGTGATCGCGCTCGTGGTCGGACTCGTCAGCGGCTACAAAGGGGGCTGGATCGATCGTACCCTGATGTCGGTGAACGATACCTTCATCGTCATTCCTCTGCTCCCGATCCTGGTGCTGTTTTATTTCGTGATGCGCGACCGCATCTCCTGGCTGATGCTGGCGCTGATCATGGCCTGCTTCGGTTGGGCCTACGACGCCCGGCTGATCCGTTCCGTGGTCATGAGCCTAAAGGCGCGCGAATTCACCCAGACCAGCCTGTTCTCGGGGATGACCACGCGCCAGATTCTGACACAGGAGCATCTGCCCTATGTCATGCCGATCGTATTCTCTACGACGATGAACAACATGGTGTGGTCGATCGGGCTCGAGGTGACGCTCGCGGTGCTCGGTTTTACCGACATCAACACGCCGACGATCGGCGGCATGATCTATTGGGCCAACCAGCACACCGCATTGGTGGCGGGAGTCTGGTGGTGGATCGCCTTTCCGACCATCACGGTGATCATGGCGTTTATCGGGCTGTTTCTGCTCGCGGTATCGGCGAACGCCTACATCGATCCGCGAAGCCGCCTCTGGAGCCTCGGAGAGGCCTCGTGATGCGCGCCAATGTTGAGCAGCCGCATGCGCGCCAGGACGCCAAGCCGGTTCTCCGGGTTCACGACCTGCAGGCCTATTACCGGACCAGCCATTTCGGTGTCAGACGCGGCGTCAAAGCGGTTGATGGCGTCAGCTTCGCTGTTCGTCGTGGCGAGATCTACGGGCTTGCCGGAGAATCCAGCTCCGGAAAGACCACGCTGATCAAGAGCATCGCAGGAGCGATCAGACCGCCGCTCGAGATCGTGGGCGGCAGCGTGGAGTTTGCATTTCTGCCTGGCTATGGCGGATTGCACCGCGCTCCACCAGTGGACGTGGCGCGAATTCGCTGGCGTCACCTGTCCTATATCATGCAGGGATCGATGAACGTGCTGAACCCCGTTCGCCGCGTCGAATCGGCGTTCGTGGATTTCGCGTACCCGCATATCGGTGGCAGCCGGAAGCAGTTTGAGCAGCGGGTGGTCGCCCATCTGGCGCGGGTGAGGCTCGACCCGTCGGTGCTCGCTGCCTTTCCGCATGAGCTCTCAGGCGGCATGCGTCAACGCGCCACGCTTGCGCTTGCAACGATTTGCCGTCCTGATTTCATCATCGCCGACGAGCCCACGACCGCACTGGATGTGGTGGTGCAGAAGGAGGTGCTCGGCATGATCCGTGACATTCAGCGGGAGACCGGCTCGTCGGTCCTGTTCGTTACCCATGACATGGGTGTGCACGCGCACATCACTGACCGCCTCGCCATCATGTATGCCGGACGTCTCGTGGAAGAGGCTGCAACCGCGGAGATTTTCGGGAATCCGCTACACCCTTACACCAGGCATCTCATTTCGAGCCTTCCGCGCATCGGCGATGACGCGCCCCGCGAGGGACTTGGTGGCGCACCGCCAAATCTAGCCGATCCACCCGCCGGATGCCGCTTCCATCCGCGCTGTCCGCTCGCAAGCGAAATATGCAGGAATGAGGTCCCTGCGATGCTGGAGGCCGCCGCCGGGCATCGCGTTGCCTGCTTTGCCGTCGATCAGGGCAACCGAGCATGAACGAACTGCTCCTCGACATTTCCGAGGTCAGCAAGACGTTCGTCCGGGGAGGACTGTTGTCGAGGCAGAAGATCGCTGCGGTGAGCCAGGTAAGCTTCCAGCTTGCCACCCGGCGACCGGAGATCCTGGCGATCATCGGCGAGTCCGGGAGTGGCAAGACGACGCTTGCCCGGATGATCCTGAACATCGAAACGCCGACCAGCGGCGAACTAGTGCTCGATGGCATCAATCTTGCTGCCGTTCGAAACAGCGCCGGTCGTACGGCCTTCATGCACAAGGTGCAGCCGATCTTTCAGAATCCCTTTGAGTCCTTCAACCCGCTGAAGCGCCTCGATCGATATCTGTTCATGACGCGGCGCCGGTTTTCCGGCGTGGCCGGGCAGGGCACGGCTGAGGCTGCCGTCGATGCGGCGTTGCTCAAAGTCGGTCTGTCGCTCAAAGAGGTGAGCCATCGATACCCGCACGAACTGTCCGGGGGACAGCTTCAAAGGGTCGCGATCGCCCGAGCATTGCTGGCCGAGCCGAAACTGATTGTGGCGGATGAGCCAGTTTCCATGATCGATGCGTCGCTGCGCATATCCATCGTCAATCTGTTCAAGACGCTGCGCGACGATCTTGGGATATCAATCATCTATGTCACGCATGATCTGGCCACGGCCTATTATATCAGCGACCGCATCATGATCATGCAGAAAGGCCGCGTCGTCGAGAGCGGTGATGCGAGAACGGTGCTGAAGTCGCCGGAGCATCCCTATACGCGCCAATTGCGCGAAGCCGTGCTATTACCTGAAGTCGCCGATGCCACGGCAGACGTATCTCTTGCATGAACGATCTCACCAGCCCCGGGACATCCGAGAGAAGAGCATGAGGAAAGCCAGAGTTCTGATCGACCGCGACTTCGCCATCGGCCACACCGATCCTCGCCTGTTCGGTGCATTCATCGAACATTTGGGCCGGTGCGTCTATGGCGGCATCTACGAGCCCGGCCATCCAACCGCCGACGAGAACGGCTTTCGGAAGGATGTGCTCGCGCTGGTGAAGGAGCTTGGGCCAACGCTCATTCGATATCCCGGCGGCAATTTCGTCTCGGGATACAATTGGGAGGACGGCGTTGGTCCGCTGGAGGCGAGGCCGGGGCGCCTCGACCTTGCCTGGTTCAGCACGGAGCCGAATAGCTTCGGCACCAATGAATTCATGGAGTGGTGCAAGGTCGCCGCCGTCGAGCCGATGATGGCGGTCAATCTCGGCACCCGCGGTGGCGATGCGGCCCGCAGCCTGGTCGAATACTGCAACCACCCGGGCGGAACGACCTGGTCGGAGCTGCGCCGCACGCACGGCTGGGACAAGCCGCATGGCATCAAGCTGTGGTGCCTCGGCAACGAAATGGATGGGCCCTGGCAGATGGAGCACAAGAGCGCCGCCGCCTACGGCGCGGTCGCGAGCGAAGCGGCCAAGATGATGCGCTGGTTGGATCCGACCATCGAGCTTGCGGCGTGCGGTTCGTCGGGGCGCAACATGCCGACCTTCGGCCAGTGGGAAGACACGGTCCTCGAGCACACCTTCGATCATGTCGACTACATTTCGCTCCATACCTATCTCAACAACTACCGGCAGGACACGGCATCGTTTCTCGCGAGCCCCGACCTGATGGACCGCTTCATCGATGAGGTCGTCGCCTTGGCCGATGCGGTGGCGGCCAAGCGGCGCTCCAACAAGCGTCTCATGCTGAGCTTCGATGAATGGAACGTCTGGTATCGAACGCGCCGCACCCGGGCCGACCGGGTGAAGGAGGGCTGGCCGGTGGCACCGCCGATCCTCGAGGAAATCTATACGATGGAAGACGCTCTCGCCTTCGGCGGCGCCTGCATTTCCTTGCTCAATCACGCCGATCGGGTGAGGGTCGCCTGCCTTGCGCAACTCGTCAACGTCATCGCGCCGATTATGACCGAGACGGGCGGAGGCGCTTGGCGTCAGACCATCTTCTTTCCTTTCGCGCATATGAGCCATTTCGGCCGCGGCAGGGTTTTGCGTACGCAAGTCGAGTCGGAGACCTACGATTCATCCTACTACGATCCCCGCGGTACCCAGGATCTGACCTTTCCGGTACCTAACGTGCCGTATCTCAAGTTGGCGGCAGTCGCGGAGGAGGGCGGTGGCCTATCGCTCTTTCTGCTCAACCGCGACTTGAAGCAGGAATTGGAGGTGAGTATCGAGGCCCGAAGCTTCGGCCGCCTCACGGTGGGCGAGCGGCTTGAACTCCGGCACGATGATCTCAAGGCGACGAATACCAAGAATGCGCCTGGCAAAGTCAGGCCGGCGCCGTTGCAGAGTGTGAGCTTCGATGGTGGACGGTTGCTGGCGACGCTCAAGCCGGCGTCATGGAATGTGATCCATCTGTCGGCAAACTGAGGACATCGAACGGTAGGCCGCGAATGCAGGCCGAAGAGAATACTGATCGCTGACGCAATCAACTCGAGCGGTTGCGGTGCGCCCGTGAGTCGAGGACCTGACGAATCGACCGCGCCAAATCTGCCGGCCGGTAGGGCTTGCTGAGCAAGGTAATGCCAGGGTCCAGCCGACCGTCATGCATCATGGCGGCTTCCGGATACCCCGACATGTAGAGCACCGGCAGGCCAGGGCGCTGCCGAGCGACGGCTTCGGCGAGTTCGCGTCCGTTCATCCCGCCAGGCATCACAACATCGGTGAAGAGCAGATCAAACGCTGTGCCTCGGTTCACCAGGACGAGTGCATCGGGACCATTGGCAGCGGCGATCGTGCGATAGCCAAAACTCTTGAGCTGCGCCACTACATAGTTGCGCACCAGCTCGTCATCCTCGACCACGAGGATGGTCTCATTGCCGCGTTGTAGTTCGCTCCTCGGTGCAGCGTCTGAAATTGCCGCGGCCCGAGCCGAGCGCGGCAGATACAGGTTGATGGTCGTTCCGCGCGCTTCCTCACTATCGAGCCTGATGTGACCGCCGGATTGCTTGATGAATCCATAGACCATGCTCAATCCGAGGCCCGTTCCCTTGCCAAGCTCCTTGGTCGTGAAGAATGGCTCGAATATCTTGTCTCGTATCGCCAGCGGGATGCCGGCCCCGGTGTCGCTCACGGTGACCAGGACGAAGTCGCCGAGAATTCCGTCCGGGCCGGTGTTGTCCGCATCGAAACTCACATTCGCAGTGCCGAAGGAGATCTTGCCACCCCCTCCCATCGCGTCGCGGGCGTTCACCGCCAGATTGATCAAAGCGGTCGAAAGCTGACTTGGATCGATCAGCGCGTGCCAGCCATCGGCTTGCAGCGTCGAGCCGATCTCGACATGCTCGCCGAGCGTCGGCCGCAGCAGCCTGGCGGTATCGACAATGAGGTTGTTGACGTCGATATTGCGTGGTTGGAGGGGCTGCTTGCGGGCGAAGGCCAGGAGTTGGCTCGTCAGATCGGCGCCGCGCGTGGCGGCCTCATCGATCATGTGAGCGATGGCAACCAGCTCTGGTTGGTCCGAAAGACCATCGATCAGGATCTGTATGGTCCCAGTGATCACGGTCAGGATGTTGTTGAAGTCATGAGCCACACCGCCGGTGAGCTGGCCGATCGCATCCATCTTTTGCGATTGGCGCAGCTGCTGCTCTAGGCGCAGGCGATGGGTGATGTCGCGCCCGATGACGATGATCAGTTCTCGTTCTCCCGTCGACACGTGAGCGGCGGACAGCTCCGCATCGAGACCCTTGCCGTTAGAGCCATCCAGACGCAGCTGGAGCAGGACAGCTGAACCCGGCGCGAGCAGGCTGTCCACGTCGATCGCTCCCGCAGGATCCAGGACGGTTTGCAACGGGGCGCCGATGATCTGCTCGCGGGGCCGTCCCAGCATGACTCCGGCCGTGCGGTTTGCCTCGATCACCAACCCTTTCTGATCAAGCACCAGGATCGCATCACGCGCCTGCTCCATCAGCAGACGGTATTTCTCTTCCGCCTGCTTGCGCGCAGTGAGATCGAGTACGAACGAGACGCACTGATCGGCTGATGCGGCGAGCGAGGCGGAGCCGATCAGGACTGGGACGCGGCTGCCGTCTTTTCGGATAAACTCCTTCTCACGAGGTGCGTTCTGCCCCCATATCCGCAAGTGCTCGATCCGCTGCCTATCCTCGTTCCGGTACTCCGCCGGAGTCATGTCATTCCAGCGGACCGTGCCCGATACCAGCTCCTGCCTGGAGTATCCGGTCATGCTCAGGAAGGCATCGTTGGCGTAGCTGATATCGCCGCTACCGTCCCAGAAAAGTATTCCAATGATGTTGGAGTCGACGAGCCGTCGGATGCGGGCTTCGCGCTCCTGAAGGTCACGGTAGAGGAGCGTGTTTTCGAGCGAAATCGCAGCCTGAGCTGCTAGCAGATCCAGCACCGCAACACGATCGGGCGTGAACGCGTGCGTCGTCAGTGTGTTCTCGAGATAGAGCAATCCGGTGAGCTTGGCCTGCTTCATGAGCGGTAGGCAGAGGATCGATCTGGGAGGTCGGCGATGCACGTACCTTTCGCCGTAGAGCGGATCGGGCCGCGTTGCATCATCTACGATGAGCGGTTTTTGCGAACGAATGACGTAACGTACCAGTGCCTCTGGACAGTCAGGCGCCGAGAGAGGACTCGGATGCATCACAACCGTAAACTCGTCGCCCTTGGACTGGCCTTCGGCCTCGATCCAGAAGTCATCATGCCGCGACATGATCAGCAAGCCGCGATCCGCGCCTGCGTTCTGTAGCGCGATCTTCATCAGTGTTTCGATGAGCTTTGCCAGCTCAATTTCACTGGAGACCGCCTGAGACGCTTTCACCACGGTGGTGACATCCATTTGCTGGACGGTCGGCCTGCGGGCGGAACTGGTGTCCTCGGCGACGTGGAGGCGAGGATAGAGGCGTTCGAGCTGTCTTACCTTGGCATCGGCTCCCCAGCGGAGAAATCCGTAGTGAGCATCGCGCAGATAGGCATGGGCGATCTTCTCGAACCCGCGCGTCGCGTAGAAGCGCCCGGCGAGTTCGTTCGCGATTGCCTCATTCTGAGGAAACCCGTTTGTGCGCGCGGAGGCGACAGCCTGGTCGTAAAAGCGCATCGCATCGAGCTCGCGACCTTCAATCCGTGCAATCTCCGCGGCGACGAGAGCGGCGCGATCGGCGAAGTCTTCAGGGCAGATCTCGGCCCATTGCTGAAGCTGGCGATGATGGACCGCTAGCGCATCGAGACGTAGAGCTCGTTCGCTGGCTGTTGCGTTCTCGCCCGATGCGGCCTGCGCCAGCGCAGCATAGAAGTGAAATTCGACCCGGTCGAAAAGCGCCTTCGACGTCCAGAGCAGTTGATCGGCCTTCGTCGCCGCAGCGATCGCGCCGGGATCGTCGGCGAGCACACGAGCCTGCAGCTTGCGGACCCAGTACCAGAAGCCAGCCTGTTCCAGACGTGGGTCCTCCTCGAGGCGGCGTTCAAACTGCGTCTCGTTGAACTCGGCTTGATCGAAACAGCCAAACTTTGTGGTGAGGCCGCGTAGCGTCCGGACCAGCTGAAGCTGCCCGGCGAGTCGGTCGGCCGCCAGATCAACGCACGCCCGATGTGCGAATTCGAGTCCGGCCTCGGCCTCGCGCTGCACGTCGGCGAGTGGATCGCCGCAGGCGAGAAGATGCGTCAAGAGGTGATGACAGGTAAAGCTGGCGTAGTTGAGGTCGCCGACCTGCTGCGCGGCGTCGAAGGCCCGCCGGAGCCAGGGGCGGCCTGTCCTCACATGCCGCGTCCAGCTCCCGAAGCCGAGATAGACGCGAGCCTTGAACCGATCCAGTCCCTGTCGTTCGACGAGGTCGAGGCCGAGCTGGGCGAAGCGGTATCCGGCAGCATAGTCGCCGAAGTCGGGGCCAAGCACGGTGCCAAGCACGATATAGGCGAGACATGAGGCATCGGAGTTGCCGTATTCCATGCTCAGATTGGCCATGCGTCCGATGATGAGACGGCGCAGGCTCTCGTCGATGTACCAGGCGGGTGAGACAAGGACCGTGAGAACGTCCATCGTTCCGCGCGCGATCGGGTCGAACATCCGGGGCAGCTCGAGCAGGGCCTCGATCGGGCGCTCACCGATCTGTTGCCACATCCGCTCATATTCCCGCTCGACCTCCTCCGATGTGGGATGCGACGACCAGGCGATGCCGACGCGACGCAGATAGTCGAGAGCAACCTCGACGTCACGATCACTTGGCTCCATGCGCAGCCGGGTGACGGCGGCGAGGTCGGGTAGGGTGGCTGCACGGCTCGACAGCTCGGCAAGGCGGTCTTTCGCCGTTGCCTGCTCGCCAGCGAGGAACTCGCACTCGGCCCGGTGTAGCGCCAGAGCGAAGCTGAGCGCGTAGCGCTGCTCCCAGCAATCCTCTGGAAGCGTGGCCTCTCCGGCAGCGAAGTGAGCGAGTGCCATAGTCAAGGCGGACGCCCCCTTGGCACGCCGGCCGGCCAACAGGTTCAGCTCCGCTACCTTCACGCGCTCCTCGACCGCGGTGATCAAGGTCGCGCCGCGGTTGAGTTGGCTCACGATCTCGAAGACGTTTTCCTCGACCGCTCCCGGCGGGGTTCGCGCCGCGAACAGGCGGCCAATACGCAGATGGGCGGCGTCCCGTTCTCTCTCCGGGATAAGTGCGTAGGCCGCCTCTTGGAATCGATCGTGTACGAACCGATAGGCGTCGGCTTGGGGCTCTACGAATTCCTGTCGAACGGCGGGCCATAGGTCTGCGTGGACTTGCTGCTCTGATGTCCCGAGGACGATCGAAAGCACCGCGACCTCGGCAATATTTCCCAGACAGGCCATCTGCTGCAAGGCTGTACGCGTTGCAACGGGGAGCCGAGTGAGCTTTCCGAGCATGAGATCGATGACGTTGTCGGTATATCGCTTGGCATAGATGCGATCGAGATCCCAGGACCAGTGCGCCGCATCATGGTCAAACGCGAGCACTCCTTCTTCGACCAGCGAAAACAGGAACTGGATAGCAAAAAACGGGTTACCACCAGTTTTCTCGTGCACGAGCTGCACCAGCGACGCGGCGCGCTTCGGTTCGCAGCGAAGCGCATCCGCAAGCAACTGGGCGAGATGCCTGCTGCCGAGCGGCGCGAGCGTGATCTCCACGACCCGGCCATCCCGCGCCTTGATGGCCTCACGCATACGCATCACGGGATGAGCGGAATCCACCTCATTGTCCCGATAGGCGCCGATCAGCATCAGGTGCTTCAGATTCGACCGGGTCAAGAGATCTTCGAGCAGCTCGAACGTCGCCAAGTCGAGCCATTGCAAGTCATCGAGAAACAGCACCAAGGGATGTTCGGACCGGGCAAACACGCCGATGAATTGCTCGAACACACGGTGAAAGCGGCTTTGCGCGTTCTGGAGCGGTAGCTCTGGGACGGGTGGCTGTTCACCGATGATCGCCTTCAGCTCCGGGATCAGATCCACGACGAGCTGTCCGTTTGGACCGAGCGCGCTCAGGAGGTCGTGGTGCCACTTGCCGAGCTCGGTCTCGCTCTTGCCCAGGATGGGCCGAACGAGGCTCTGGAACGCCTTGGCGAGTGTCGCGTACGGGACGTCGCGCTTGTGCTGGTCGAACTTGCCCGATGCAAACAGCCCGCGTGAGGGCACCAGCACTTTATGGAGTTCGTTGACGACAGAGGATTTGCCGATCCCGGAATATCCCGAGACCAGCGCCAACTCGGGCGCGCCAGTCTTGACGATGCGCTCGAACGAGGCGAGCAGCATCTCGCGCTCGCGCGTTCTTCCATACAATCTCTCGGGAACGAGCAGCCGGTCGGGCGTGTCGTGCTGGCCCAGCTGGAAGTCGTCGATGCGGCGCCGAAGCTCCCACTCCGCGAGACAGCGCTGCAGATCTCTCTCGGCGCCGGCTGCGGTCTGGTAGCGCTCCTCGGCCATCTTGGCGAGTAGCTTCATGATGAGCTTGGAAATCGCGGCGGGGATGTTCGCAAATCGCCTGTTCGGCGGCTCCGGTTCTCTCGCGACATGGCAGTGCACCCACTCCATCGGATCGGACGCGGTGAATGGAAGCGTGCCGGTAGCCATCTGGTAAAGCGTGACGCCGAGTGAGTACAGGTCACTTCGGGAGTCGATCGAGCGGTTCATGCGCCCGGTCTGCTCGGGCGACATGTAAGCGAATGTGCCGGCTATCGACTCGGGCGTGGCTGGGGCCTGCCGTTCGCGCGGCCGGCGCGAAGCAAAGCCGAAGCCGGTGAGGTGCACGCTTCCCTCGCTGCGGTTCACCAGGATATTTGCTGGTTTGATATCCTTGTGCACCAGACCGCGCTGGTGGACCTTGCTCAGGGCCGCGGCGATCTGGGACGCCAGGCGCAGGAAGCTCCCCGTCTCCATGGGAGTGTCCAACAGCAGCCAGGTGAGCGGCTCGCCACCGAGATCTTCGAGAACAAGGATGGTACGGTTGCGATCTTGCACAAGCTCCATCGGCTTCGCGGCCCAGGCACTGTCCAATTCGTCCTTCAGTGCAAATTCGTGCGCGAGCCGATCAAGGCTTTGCGGGGGCGGATGTTCCGCCGCCGGGACGACGGCCAGCACAACCTCTCGTTCGCCGTCGATGCGTTCGCGGGATGTTCGGCACAGGAGAAGCCCTTCTTCGTCGCACAGAACCTGCGGGCCGTGGGCCCAGCCAGCGCCCATAAACGATGAAAGGTTCATATCGGTAAACCATGCCGCGGCCGAGCCGAGTCCAGCGCCTGAGGGGCTCGCCCGGTACTCCGCATTATCCCCCAAAGAGCTGCCCGGATGCGGCAAGGCGCGCCGTCACCGAATCTCCGTTTCCACGCGAGCGAGGTATGAGGGGGAGGACGCACGTACGACCCGTAACACCACGAGGCTGGCCCCTCACGCCTTCATTCCGCACTTGGTTCGATCGGCGAAACCGGGCGCTTTCAAATCGTATCATTTGGCTCAATCTCGTCAACGTGCCGCCTTCGCGAGGCAGGGCGAAGCGCATTCGAGCGGAAGGACGGATTGCCGCATGCCGGCATGCAGCAGGGGTCTGCTTCAAGCATTGCGTCAACTTAGAGGGGAGCATTGCGCACAGGATGCCGAGGACATTGCGAGCGCCCCCTTGCTCGAGATCTATCGCGAAGGACGATGAGTGTGACAAACGAATTAGGAGATGAGGGCTTTCATACCACACCGTGCGGCATGATCCGCTCCGCTTGGCCTCTGCCGTGCCAGACCTGGTCGAGCAGCTCGACGATCGGCTCGCCAAAATCCTCGTATTTCACCTCGATAGATCGCAGCCACGGTGCAATCCAGCGGTTGAGTGGGTTGCCATCGATACCGACAAGCCCGCAGCGTTCCGGAACTCCAATGCCGCTTTCACGAGCAAAGCGATAGGCGCCGTAGGCGATCTGGTCGCTGACACACATCAGTCCCTCGAGCCAGCCGCTGCGCGCCGCGAGCCGCCGGGCAGCCTCGTAGCCGATCTCGATGTGAGAGCGGCCGGCCGCCTCGGCCTTCAGGATTTCTGTGGCGCCGAGCGCACGCATGCGGCTGCAGAACCCCTTGAGGCGATCCCGCGTGACGGACGATCCCTTGGCGGGCGCCAGCACGCCGCAACGCCGCAGTCCCGCGGACCACAACATGTCGGCGGCGTCAGCGCCTGCCTTGATGTTGTCGATACCAACGAAGGCACCGCGCCCGAACGGCGGGCGGCGGTTGACGAAAACCATTGGGGCGCCGTCAGCGACGAAATCCTTCAGCACAGCGCTCGGCACGCTCGCGACCATGATGTAGCCGCGCACCACCTGCGAACGCATGACGTTGAGATATTCGTCTTGCAAATCAGGCCGATCGTGCGTGTCGCAGAGGATCATCACATAACCGGCGGCGCGCAGCGCGGCTTCGGTCGAAGCGGCGATGGCGGCCATCACGGGATTGTCCAGGTTGGGGGCGAGCATCGCGACGAGGCGGCTTTCCCGCCTGCGCAACGTCCGGCCGGCGTGGTTGGGGTGGTAGCCCACGACGGCAATGGCCTTGCGGACGCGCTCGACGGTCTCGGCAGAGGCCCGGCGCGTTTCGCCGTTGACGATGCGCGAGACGGTGGCGATCGAAACCCCAGCGGCGGCAGCGACGGTCGCGAGTGAAGGGGGTGCGGAGCGTTGTTTGCTCGTCATTGATCGGCTCGGTTGTGTGATCCGCTGAACAGGAAGAATACAGCGATTGACAATTTAGGCAAACGTTTGCCAAACTACCCCTAAGAACCAAAGTATCGCCGGGGAGGACGTAATGAGAAGTATTACCCGACGCGCTATCAGCGCCTCTGTGCTCGCGGCCTGCCTCTTGGCCGGTAGTTCGGGCGTTCGCCCCGCCGAGGCGCAGACGGTCCTGCGGATGACCTGGTACTCGGACGGCAACGAGGGCGAGGTGATGGCCGATCTCCTCCGCCGCTTCGAGGATAAGAACCGCGACATCCACGTCGTTCTGGATCAGGTACCTTTCAAGGCCATCAACGAGAATCTGCCGGTGCAGCTGGCTTCAGGGCAGGGGCCTGACATCGCCCGCGTCGGCGACATGGGCGGCCTTGCCCGCTATATGCTCGACCTGCGCCCTTACTTGAAGAATGCCGACTACTGGGAAGCGAATTACGGTCCTTTCCTGAAGTGGATGCGGGTGCCGGGCGACACGTCCTCGATCCCCGGATTCATGACCCAGCTGACCGTGACCGGTCCTTTCGTCAACAAGACGCTCTTCGAGCAGGCAGGCGTCGCAATGCCCGCCTCGAAAGCGTCATGGGAGGACTGGGCAAAGGCGACAAAAGAGGTGGCGGACAAGGTCCAGGCGCCGTTTCCGATCGCGTTCGACCGTTCCGGTCACCGCTTTTTCGGCATGGCGATTTCGGAGGGCGCCGCCGTGTTCGACGACAAGGGACAGCCGGCGGTCATCGACGACGGGTTCAAGCGCGCGGCCAAGCTGATCTATGACTGGCACAACACAGGCGTGATGTCGAAGGAGTTGTGGGGCTCGGTGGCGGGGGCGACCTATCGCGGCGCCAACGAGGAATTCAAGAACGCCCAGGTCGTGATGTATGAATCGGGCTCCTGGCAGATCAGCCAGTTCGACAAGACGATCGGAACTGCGTTCGACTGGGTTGCGGTGCCGACCCCGTGTGGGCCGGCCAACTGCTCCGGCATGCCGGGCGGTGCTGCGCTCGTCGGCATCAAATCGACCAAGCACCCTGAAGAAGTGGCGCGCGTGCTCGATTACCTCGCGAGCGAGGACGTCGTCGCCGAGTTCTATGCCCGCTCCCTGTTCGTGCCGGGCCATCTCGGCCTCGCCCGCAAGGGCCTCGACTACAAGGATGCGTCGCCTGTTGCGAATGCTGCGCTCAAGGTCTTCAGCGACGGTGTCAACCAACTCGCGCCGGCGGCCAATCAGTTACAGGGCTATCCGGCGAGTCGCGTCATCCTCAACGCGGTGATCAGCCGGCTTGGCCAGGCCGTCTCAGGCGAGATCACTCTCGATGAGGCCTATAAGCGCATCTCGGGCGATGTCGAGCAGCAGCTCGCCGAGCGCAACAAGAAGTAGGCGCTGGACACATCGCGGCATGACCGATTTGCCAACTGGCATTGAACCGCAGGCCGCGCCGACGGCCACGCTGCTCGCGCGCTTGCGCCGCGCGGGCGAGACGGCGCTCGGTGTGGTGTTCGGTACCCTGCTGCGCCTCATCGATCGTCCGATGCGCCTGTTGCAGGAGCTCATCGGCGAGCGGCGAATGCCCTATGTCTTTCTGCTGCCGAATCTCATTTTCTTCTCGTTGTTCGTGTTCGTCCCCCTTGCGATCGATCTGGTGTTTTCGTTCACCGGCGGGGAGTCGCTGTTTCCTTCGCAGCGACCCTATGTCGGAACCGATCAGTACGCCTATCTGTTCGATTGCGGCTCCTTTTTCGATCCCGCTTCGTGCCGGGTCGATCATTTCTGGCGCGGCGTTGCGAATACGCTGCGTTTCACCATCTTCCAGCTCGTATCCATGGTGACGTTTTCGCTCGTCACTGCGCTGGTCCTGAACATGCGGATCCGCGGCCGCGGCTTTTTTCGCGCAGTCTTTTTCTTTCCGGTGCTGCTGTCACCGGTCGTGGTTGCGCTGGTCTGGAAATGGATCCTGCAACGCGACGGCCTGCTGAACGCCGGGCTCACCACGATCGGCGGGCAGAAGATCCTGTTCTTCGTGGATCCCGGCTGGGCGATGTTCTGGTCGGTGTTCGTCTCGGTCTGGGCGCATATGGGGTTCTACACGCTCATCCTGCTCGCGGGGTTGCAGGCCATTCCAGCCGATCTCTACGAAGCGGCGCAGATGGACGCGACGCCGCGCTGGCGTGTGTTCTGGCGGATCACGCTGCCGCTGCTCTGGCCGAACCTCATCGTGGTGATCGTGCTGGCGCTGATCCGCGGCGTGCAGACATTCGACGAGGTGTTCGTGCTGACCGGCGGCGGACCGGGTACCGCAACTCTGATGATCGTGCAGTACATCTACGAGACGGCTTTTGCGAGCCAGGTGCAGAATTTCGGCCTCGCTGCGGCGGCTTCAATCGTGCTCGGCGTGGTGCTGTTTCTGCTCACGCTGGCGCAGTTGTCTCGCACCCGGAGCGCCTCATGAAGCCAATTCAGCTGCTGCGCGCCCGCCGTCGGAGCGGGCACTGGCATTGGACCGACATCGCGGCCTATGCCTATCTCGGGCTCGGCGTCTTGCTGATGTTCGGGCCCGTCGTGTGGTTGGTCCTCTCCTCGTTCAAGACCCAGGCAAGCCTCCTGGAATTTCCGCCCTCGCTGCTGCCACGGTCCCAGCAAGAGGTCAGAGTGCAGGGCTTTCCGCAGCCGCTGCCACTTTTTGCAGCCACTCTCGACAATGGCGAGCGTCGCGAGCTCGCACAAGTTCGGCGCATCGGCTTGATCGCACAGATGATCGATCCGGCCGATCCCAAACAGCAATATCGCGTGCCAACCGCCAAGCTCGCGCCGGTTCGGAACCTGAGTTTCGTGACCGCGAATTACACCGAGCCACTCCAGAAATTCGCCTTCACGCGCTATCTGTGGAATTCGGTGTTCGTCACGACGATCGCAACTCTGATTACACTGCTCATCAATTCGATGGCAGCCTACGCTCTCTCCATCTATGAATTCAGAGGTAAGACCGCTGCCATGCTGATGGTGATCGGCACGCTCATGATCCCGATCACCATCATTCTCGTGCCGGTCTATCTTGTCGTCACGAAACTCGGCCTCGTCAATTCGCTCTGGGCGGTCATTCTTCCGGGCGCCGCGACGCCCACAGGCGTCTTCCTATTGCGGCAATACATGCTGACGCTGCCGCGAGACCTCATCGAGGCGGCGCGCATGGACAAGGCAAGTGAGTGGCAAATCTACTGGCGGATCGTCATGCCGCTGGCGGCACCGGCTCTGGCGGTGCTCGCCATCTTCTCCATCATGTGGCGGTGGAATGAGTTTCTGTGGCCGCTCGCGGTGCTCACCAAGTCCGAATCCTTCACGCTGCAGATCGGTCTCAACGCCTTCCAGGGTGAGCTGCAGACCCAGTGGAATTATCTCCTGGCGATGACGGTGGTGTCGCTGCTCCCGGTGGCGCTCGTCTTCGTCTTTCTGCAGCGCTTCATCGCGACGGGAATAGCCAATACGGGGATGAAATGATGGCGGGGATGTCGTCATGGCTGGCCTGACTCTCAAGGGCGTCCGCAAGGCCTACGGAACGATCGCCGTGATTCACGGCGTCGATCTCGCGATCGCCGACGGCGAATTCATTGTCTTCGTCGGCCCATCCGGCTGCGGCAAATCGACCTTGCTGCGCATCATCGCCGGGCTCGAGGAGGTGACCGACGGCGAGATTGCGATCGATGGCCTCGACGTCACGCGCGTGGCTGCGTCCGACCGCGGTCTCGCCATGGTGTTTCAGTCCTATGCTCTCTATCCGCACATGACTGTCTACAGGAACATGGCGTTCGCGCTTGAGAACATGGGTCTTGCTGGTTCCGAGATCGACGCTCGGGTTCGGCGCGCGGCCAAGATGCTGCGCCTCACCGAGTATCTCGAGCGCAAGCCGAAGGCACTGTCGGGCGGTCAACGGCAGCGCGTGGCGATTGGTCGTGCGATCGTCCGAGATCCCAAGATCTTCCTGCTCGACGAGCCGTTGTCCAATCTCGACGCCGAACTGCGCGTTGCAACCCGCAAGGAGCTAGCGGCGCTGCATGCCGAGATCGGCGGCACCATGATCTACGTCACTCACGATCAGGTCGAGGCGATGACCATGGCAGACCGCATCGTCGTGCTACGCGGTGGCCGGATCGAGCAAGTTGGTACGCCGCTCGAACTGTACAATCGGCCGGACAATCTCTTTGTGGCCGGCTTCATCGGCTCGCCGCGCATGAATCTGCTGCCGGTGCAGGTGGTGTCGCCGGGGCTGGTACGCATCGGCCAGGCCGGTGAACCGATCAAAGTAACGACGGGCTCGCTCGCTGCGGGCGCATCGGCCACGCTTGGCGTGCGCCCCGAGCATATCACGCTCGCCGACGGCGCGGCCGATCTGTCACTCATCATCGACCTCGTCGAACAGCTCGGCGGCGACACGTATTTCTATGGCAGCGCGCCCGGCCTGCCGCAGATCACGGTGCGCCAGGGCGGTCAGTCGCTACGGGGGCGCGGCGAGGCTCTCCCGGTCCGTTTCGAGCCGGCCAACCTTCACCTGTTCGACGCCGAAGGGGTTGCCGTGCGGCCAAGCCGCTGAATCCTGAGGCAGGCACGATAGAACAAGATCAATGATGGAGTGCTGAGACATGAAAGCCCTGGTTGAGGGTCGCTATCGCGGTTGCGAGGGCGGAGCCGCAATGTTCGACGTCGGGCAGGGAGCCACCATTGTGGTGCGCATCCTGGAGCGCGATCTCGGCCGGGTGACGCTTCGCCGCGCTGGCGGCTTTCGACTTGACCGCGGCTGGTCGCTGGCGCCCGGCGGCATCGAGCCGCCGTATGGGGGACGCGACCGCGATGATGTTTCGGGATTCGCCAATCCCACAATAGCGGTCACAGTGGGCGAGGGTACCGTCACCCTCGCGGCGGAGGGGCTGACGGCCGAGGTCACGCTTCTTCCGTTTGGCATCGCCTGGCGTCGCGACGGTGAGGTCGAGCCATTCCTGCGCGACCGGCCGACCCAGGCCTATTTTGTCTCCAACAAAACCCCGGCCATCGCGCACGTGATGGCTCGCCATCCGGACGAACGCCATTTCGGCCTCGGCGACAAGGCTGGACCGCTGGACCGCACGGGGCGGCGCTTTGCGATCGACGCCGTCGATCCCTGCGGATTCGATGCGGAACTGAGCGATCCGCTCTACAAGATGCTACCGTTTGTCATCGTCGATGGGCCGCAAGGCGCTCACGGCATTTTCTATGACAATCTCTCGACCGGATCGGTCGATCTCGGCTGCACGATCGACAACTACCATGGCACGTTCCGGTCTTATCGCGCCGATGACGGCGACCTCGACTTCTACGTGCTGGCGGGACCCAATGTGCGCGATGTCGTGCGTCGTTTCTCCTGGCTCACCGGGGGCCAGGCGTTTACGCCGCGCTGGTCGCTCGGGTTCGGTGTCACGTCGATGGCGATCGCGGATTCGCCCGACGCGGACAGGCGGGTTACGGAGTTCATCGCCGACTGCCGGCGCCACGCCATCCGTTGCGACAGCTTCCATTTCGGCTCCGGCTATACCTCGATCGGAGGGCGGCGCTACGTATTCAACTGGAACCGCGACAAGTTTCCCGATCCATCGGCGACCATGGCGCGACTCGTCGATGCGGGCACGCAGCCGGTGACCAACATCAAGCCGTGTCTGCTCGACGATCATCCGCGGCTCACCGAGGCCATCGATGCCGGCATTTTGGTGAAGGACAAGGTGACGGGAACTCCGGCCGTCGCGCAGTTCTGGGATGGCGTCGGCTTTCACGTCGACTTCACCAATCCCGATGGGCGCGGCTGGTGGCGCGCGGGCATTGAGCATGCGCTGCTCGATCATGGCGTGGTTTCCATGTGGAACGACAACAATGAGTTCGAGATCTGGGATGAGGACGCGGTCTGTGCCGGCGACGGTCGCCCCTTCGCCCAGGCGCTGGCGCGCCCGGCCCAGGCGTTGCTGATGACGAAGCTCTCCTTCGAGACACAGGCCGACCGATCGCCATCGCGACGGCCCTATGTCATCACCCGTGGTGGGCCGGCGGGGCTTGCGCGCTATGGCCAGACCTGGTCGGGCGACAACGAGACCGCCTGGAAGACGCTGCGCTTCAATCTCACGCAGGGCCTCAACATGAGCCTATCCGGGTTGTTCAACATCGGCCACGATGTCGGTGGTTTTCATGGCCCGAGGCCAAGCCCGGAGTTGCTCTGTCGTTTCGTCGAGTTCTGCGCACTCTGGCCGCGCATGATCATGAACTCCTGGAACGACGACGGTTCGGTCACTCTGCCCTGGATGCACGCATCCGTGCTGCCGCAGGTGCGCGCGGTGATCGGGCTGCGGCACCGGCTGCTGCCCTATCTCTACACGCAGATGTGGCGCGCCAGCCGCGACCATGAGCCCGCGGTGCGTCCGCTGTTCTGGGACTTCCCGGACGATGCGGCGGCGAGAGACGTCGAGGACGCCTTCATGCTCGGTCCCGACTTGCTCGTCGCTCCCGTGCTCGAGGAGGGCGCTTCCGAACGCCGCGTCCAGCTGCCTGCGCACGAAGGTGGTTGGTACGATTGGCACGATGGCCAACATTTCTCCGGCGGGCAGACGGTACAGGTCGCCGCGCCCTTGGGACGCCTGCCCGTGTTCGTCCGCGCGGGAGCCATGATCCCGGTCGTTGATATCGATTCGGCCGGCAGTCCGGGTGAGCGGTCACTTATGATCTTCGGCGCACCAGCGGTGCATTCAACAGCCGATCTCTACGAGGACGACGGCGACACGGCAGCTTGGCGCACCGACGCCTTGCTGTTGTCCTTCCGCTTGTGCCGGAAAGCGACCGGCCTGGAATTGACGGGAAGGGCGCGAGGCGGTTTCCGCCCGACGTTCGACCGTTTGCATGTGAGGCCTGTTGGAGTGGCGGAGCCCTTGAGCGTCGGCACGATCGAAGGACCTATAACACTTGAAGTTCGGAGCGGCTAAGTAGCGTGCGCGTGACGCCAAAGCTCTTATGCCGGCGTTACAGACGCACAATTTCGCCGCTTCGGACGCTGGCATCGGCGGCAAAGACAATGCTCAGCGAGTTGATCGCGGCCTCGTGATGCTCGGATAAATCGATCTCGCCACGGATGGCCCTGAGAAATAGCCGCTGCTCGCGCTCGCACAGCTCCTGATGGCCTGGTTCGTCCTCGGTCGAGAGGAGTTCGTCAGGCCTCGCGAAGCGGCCTTCCAGGGTGCGGGCTGCGTGATGGATACGGAGCGCGTTGGTGCGCGTATGCGTGTCATGGTCCGCTGAGCTCACAGTCATATCGGCGCTTTCCTTCGCAACGATCGACACGCTGCCATTCGGTCCGATGATATCCTTCACAAAATGAGCGGTCTCGCTCATCATCGGTCCCCAACCGACCTCGTACCACCCGACCGATCCGTCGTCGAACAAGATGTGAAGATGGCCGTAATTGTACATGCCAGATGCGATCTCGTCCGTGAGCCGCGCGCCGACCGCATGCACCGCGGCCGGCCGAGCGCCCGTGACCTGACACATGATATCGACATAGTGGACGCCGCAATCGACGATCGGCGAGGTCGACAGCATGAGTTTCTTGTGAACCTCCCAGAACGAGCCGGCGGATTGCTGGTTGAGATTCATCCGCATCACGAGCGGCTTTCCGAGCGTGCGGCCTATCTCGACGAAGCGCGACCATGACGGATGGACGCGCAGGATATAACCGATCAGCAGCGCCTTTCCGCTCTCTCGCGCGGCGTCGACGACGTGCCTCGCAGCCTCCAGCGTGTCGGCCAGCGGCTTTTCGCAGAACACATGCGCACCTGCAGCGAAAGCCTGAAGAGCCATGGCGGCGTGATGTTCGGTGTAGGTACAAATCGCGACGGCGTCCGGACGCAGTGTCGCGAGCGCCTCGTCGTATCGTTCAAAGCGCGGCAGACCAGGAAACTCGGCCTCGAGGTCCTGGCGATCAGCCGCGCGAGACGTGCAGAGGCCAATAAGTTCGAAGCCTTCGATCGCTGCGTAGGCGCGAGCGTGGCTCGTTCCCATGGTACCGAGCCCGACCACGAGAACACGGATGGGGTACGCTGTCGACAAGGATGAAGATGACATGGCTCAATCGCGTCCTTCAATCGAGACAACGGCTGCCAGATACGTGCGTCAGGAGCCGTCAGATGGTCGACCCTCGATCCAGGTTTCGAGCACGCGCAGATCGTCGTCGAGATGCACGAGGCTCGCCAGATGTCCCGGCGCGATGCGGCCAAGCTCCGTCTCGCGTCGCAGAAACGTTGCCGGAACGCGCGAGGCCATCGCGAGAGCATCGGCGAGATCGAGCCGTAGGACGTTGACGGCATAACGCACTGCCTCGTCCATGGTCAGCACGGAGCCGGCGAGCGTGTCATCGTCGAGCCGCAGGCAACCATCAACGCTTGTCACGCGGCGGCCCAGCAGATTGAATTGATCGGGACCACCGGCCGCTGGCGGCATCGCGTCGGTAATCAGCATGAAACGATCGCGCCGCTTGGCGGCAAGCGCGATGCGCAGGTTCGCCTCATGCACGTGATGGCCGTCGGCGATGATGCCAACGAACGGCTCGTCGAGATCGAGCGCGGCACCGACCATGCCCGCCTCACGCACGGCCGGCGCACTCATCGCATTGAACAGATGGGTGAATGCCCGCGCGCCGGCTTCGACCGCGGCGCGCGCCTCCTTGTAGGTCGCCTCGGAGTGGCCGAGCGAGACGAGCACGCCATGCCGGGAAAGTTTGGCGACGCTCTCCACCCCGACCCGATTGGGCGCGAGCGTCAGCATGACGGTGCCGCAATTCGCTCCGACGATTGCCGCGACGTCGTCCGGCTCAAGGTTGCGGATGTATTTCAGCTCATGCGCGCCCTTGCGGCGCGGATCCAGGAATGGTCCTTCCAGATGGATTCCAAGCGAAGCTGGCGTCAGACGCCGCGCCTCGCGCGCGGCGGCAATGGCGGTGGCCGTCACTTGCGGCGCGTCGGTTATCAGCGTCGGCAGCAGCCCGACGGTGCCGTGCTTGCGATGCGCGGCGGCGATACGGGCAATACCTTCGGGCGTCGGATCCTCGTTGAACAGGACGCCGCCGCCGCCATTGACCTGCACATCGATATAGCCGGGCGCCAGCAGGCCGCCGTCGAGATCGCGTACGGCGCCGTCGGGTCTCTCGGCGTAAGGGACGATTGCCGTGATACGCTCGCCTTCGACGACAACGGCATGGTCGTCGAGAAAGCGTTCGCCATCGAAAATCCGCGCGCCGGACAGAACGATCATCACACAGTCTCCGTCACCTTGCGCAGGTTGCGCGGGTGGTCAGGATCGCGCCCGAGCCGGAGCGCAAGCGCCTCGGCAAGGCGGTAGAAGCGATGGATCATGATGATGGGTTCCAACAGCGTTGCCTCGACTTTTGCCGTAGCGAGACGATCGGTCTCGTCAGCGCCCCCCGCCTCGATTGCAATCACCATCGCACCGGCATTGGTCAGGGCCGTGAGCGTCGGTAGCATGCCCTCTCGCGCCGCGTCGGACGGCAGGAAGGCAATGACGGGAAAGCCGGAGGCCACAAGTTCGGCCGGACCGTGCAGCACCTCCGCCGCGGAGTAGGCCTCGGCGTGAATTGCGCAGGTCTCCTTGAGTTTCAGCGCCGCCTCCGCGGCGATCGCAAGCGTCGCGCCGCGGCCGAGCACGAAGGCGCTCCGGGCATTTGCCAGTCTCTCCAGCATCGCCGAGGGCGGCGGCGCCGCTTGCCCGAGCAGGACGCCCGGCAGGCCGGCGAGGGCGTCTGCGAGCTGCCGATCCTCGCGCCAGGCCGCGACGAGGCTCGCGCCCGCGACGAGGCCCGCAACCATCGATTTGGTCGCGGCGACGGAACGTTCGGTGCCGGCGCACAACGGCAGCAGTACTTCGGCCTCTTGCGCGAGCGGTGAGGCCACGTCGTTGACCAGAGCGACGGCCAGCGCACCGCCACGTCGTGCGGCGCGCTGCATTTCAATGATGTCGGGGCTGCGTCCCGATTGCGAGATCGCGACGGAAACGCCGCCTTCGAGCCGCATCGGCGTACGATAAAGCGTCGCGATGGAGGGGCCGATGGAGGCACAAGGCACCCCCGAAACAATCTCGACGAGGTATTTCAGATAGAGCGCGCAGCAATCAGACGAGCCGCGGGCGATCGTTGCGACGAGCGGCGGATCGAGGGTACGCAGACGCGCCCCAAGTTCGGCGAGCCGCTCTGCATTCTGGCTAAGCTGGCGCGCGACCGCATCGCCTGCCTCGTCGATCTCCTGAAGCATGTGGGTCGTCATCGGTGCGCCTTTCGGGTCGGTGGCGACAGCGTGAGTTCGGAGACGAAATCATAGGCGTCGGCGCGGTACCAGGATTTCGTGAACTCGACGCAGGATCCGTCGGCGAGGTAGGCGATACGCTGGATATAGAGCGCCGGGCTGTCCGGTGCGACGCCGAGCAGCTCCGCATCCGCATGATCGACGAGCGTCGCGCGCAAGCGCTGCAGGCCGCGGGTGGGCTTGAAGCCTCTCGTGGAAAGCGCCTCGTAAAGCGAGCCGCCGACCGAGTCCTGTTCAGGAAGAAAGCGTATCGGCACGGCGGCGCGCTCGATCGCCATGGGCGAACCGTCGGCGAGGCGCAGGCGTCCGAGCCGGAACACGCGTTCGTTCGGTCGTACGCCAAGCATCATAGCCTCTTCCGGCGTCGGCAGGAACACACCGCGCTCAAGCTCGCGCGAGCTCGCCTCCAATCCGCGCAGCCGCATGTCTTCCGTGAAACTCGTCAGGCGCGAGGAGGGCTGTTCCACGCGCGGCGTTGCGCGATGGATGAAGGTGCCGGCGCCATGGCGGTGAAACAGCACTCCTTCGGCGATCAGATCGGCAATCGCCTTGCGCAGTGTGGTGCGCGATACGTCGAGCAGCTCGCACAATAGGCGCTCGGCCGGAAGCAATTGTGTCTCCGCGAAGCGTCCGGTCTCGATCTCGCGCCGAAGCGCGTCGACCACCGCACGATACAGCTTCTGGCCCGGAGCGGTTTCGACCGTTAGGGACATGCCGCGTCCTCCGCGAGCGTTCCGCCGGCCAGCAGGATTGCGCCGTCGACCGCGTCGCGCCGCGGCGGGGCGAGGCGCTTGGCCACATCAGGCGGCAAAAAGGGCCGCAGGGGCTCGCCGAAGCCGCCGGCGAGCGCAATGCGCTCCGCGCCGAGCGCATTCAGCGCGTTCGCAAGTGAAGCTATCGCGCTGGCTGCCTCGCCGACAATTTCGCGTGCGCGCATGTCTCCGGACCTGGCGACGTCCAGGATCTGGGGCGCGAAGGCGCCGTAGTCTCTGGGCCTCGCGTCTGCTGCCCAGCGGCTCATCCGCAGTGGATCGTCATCGAAATGGCGCCCGAGCGCTTGCGCCAGGCCGCTCATCGGCTCGAGGCCATCGATCGCACGCAGCGTCGCGCGCAACGCCGACTCGCCGAGGCGTGCGGCAGATCCGTCGTCGCCGAGCCAGAAGCCGCGTCCGCCGATGATCGTCGTTCGAGCTCCCACCCGAGCGATGCCCGCCGAGCCCGTGCCCGCGATGATCAGGCCGCCGTCGCCGAGGCCATTGGCACCGACGCAGGCGGCGACAGCATCATTGACAGCGACGATGCGCGCAAAGCCGGGCAGGGCAGCGGAGACGCGCTCTGCTTCCTTGTCGTCCGAAAGCCCGGCAAGGCTAAGGCCGATTGCGATCTCCTGCTTTGGCGCGCCGGCAGAGATCGCGGACTCGATCGTTTCACGGACGACCCGCATGGCCTCGTCGAAATCGAGATAGATGTTCGATGCCGGCCCGAGACCGCGCCCGAGCTCGTGGCCCGACGAATCCCGCAGTCTCGCGCGGCAGCGGGTCGCGCCGCCGTCCACACCGAGGAAGAACTGGGCCGTCGCCAAGGAGCCTCCTAAAAAATTTCTTAACGCCTCTAGACAAGTGGTATGTCACGTGGCTAAAACAAATACAAGAGGTATCTACCATTGGTATTCATGATGCCGGTATTGCCGAGCTCGGAGACGGACGGGGAGGGGCGGCGCGCCGCCGGCGGTGTGGTGATGATCGATGAGGCGATGTTCGCGGAAGCCATGCTCGCATCCTACCGCCGCGCGATTGCTTCGGTCGCGGCTGTCTCCCCCGACATCCGCGCCGCCGCACTTCGTCTCGCCGCGATCTGGCGGGCAGGCGGGCGTCTGGTCTATGCGGGAGCAGGCTCCTCCGGTCTAGCTGCGGCCGAAGATGCAGCCGAGCTTCCTGGCACGTTCGGCCTTGAGCAGAGCCGCATCGCGATTGTCCTGCCGGGCGGGACCGCCGAGCCGTTCCGCATCGATGGGGCTGCGGAGGACGATGCCGCCGCCGGTGAACGGGCTATGACCGGGCTCGGTGACCTCTCTCGTGATGCTGTGATCGTCGTATCCGCGAGCGGCTCGACGCCGTTCACCGTCGCGGCCGCCGCCGTGGCGCGCCGTCGCGGCGCCTTTGTGATCGGCATCGCGCATCGTCCAGGTTCGCCTCTGCTCGTCGGTGCCGATGCGTCGATCTTGCTCGAGAGCGGGGAGGAGGCGCTGCGCGGCTCGACACGGCTCGCGGCCGGAGCTGCGCAAAAGGTCGCGCTCGGCATGCTCTCATCATTGATGGGATTCGAGCTTGGTCACATCCATCGGGGCCTGATGGTCAATCTGAAGGCCGATAATTTGAAATTGCGCGAGCGGGCGCGCGGGATCGTAGCAACAATCGCCGGCGTCAGCGATGCCAAAGCGGAAACGGCGCTGCGCGAGGCCGGCGGAGAGGTTAAGCCGGCCATCCTGATTGCCTGCGGCGCCGTCAGCATGAGCGAAGCCGTTAGGTGGCTCACTGCTGCGGAAGGCCGCGTCGACGAAGCGTTGCGCCGCGCAAGCGTCAACGGGATCAAGGGCGAAGGCCCGAACAAGGGAGCGTAGCATGAGACGGACTTTCAAGGCTGCAATGGGAGCTGAGGTTGCCGCGTTGGCGTTGCTTGCGGGGCTTGCTTCAGCTCAGGCGGGTTCGTTGAAGATCGAGAGCTGGCGCAATGACGACGCCGATATCTGGAACTCAAAGATCATCCCCGCCTTCAACAAGCACTATCCCGACATCAAGATCGAATTCGCGCCTTCAGCCCCCAAGGAATACAACGCCGCCCTGAACGCGCGGCTCGATGGTGGCACCGCCGGCGATCTCATCACGTGTCGTCCGTTCGACGCCTCGCTCGCGCTCTATCAGAAGCATCAGCTCGATGCGGTCGACGGCCTCAAGGGCATGGACAATTTCTCCGATGTCGCGAAGGCCGCATGGCAAACCGACGACGGCAAAGCCACCTTCTGTGTTCCGATGGCCTCCGTCATTGCGGGGTTCATCTACAACAAGGAGGCATTCGCCAAGCTCGGCGTGTCCGAGCCCAAGACGCTCGATGAATTCCACGCCGTACTCGAGAAATTCAAGAAGGACGGCACCTATGTCCCGCTGGTGATGGGCACGGCCGACCAGTGGGAGGCCGCCACCATGGGATTCCAGAACGTCGGGCCCGATTACTGGAAGGGAGAGGTCGGCCGCGCCAATCTGATTGCGGGCAAGGAAAAACTCACTGATCCGCAATACGTCGCCGCGTTCAAGGAGATCGCAAGCTGGGCGCCGTATCTCGGGTCAGGCTTCCAGGCGCAGACCTACGCCGATAGTCAGAACCTGTTCTCGCTCGGCAAGGGCGCGATCTATGCGGCCGGCTCGTGGGACATCTCGACATTCCGTGGCCAGGCAAAATTCGCCATGGGTGCATTCCCGCCGCCGCAGCCGGCCGGCACGACCGATTGCTATATCTCCGATCACACCGACATCGCGATGGGCGTCAACGCCGCGTCGAAGAACAAGGAGGACGCGAAGAAGTTCCTGGAATGGCTGACGACGCCGGAATTCGCAACGATCTACGCCAACGCGCTTCCTGGCTTCTTCCCCCTCGCCAAGACTCCGGTGAAGGTCGAAGACGACGTCGCGGCGACGATGGTTGGATGGCGCCAGACCTGCAAGTCGACGATCCGCAACTCGTATCAAATCCTGTCGCGCGGTACGCCGAATCTCGAAAACGAGATGTGGAACGTGTCCGCCCAGGTCGTCAACGGCAAGCTCACGCCTGATGCCGCCGGCAAGCAACTGCAGGACGGCCTCGACAAGTGGTACAAGCCGGCCAAGTGACGTCAGTCCCTCTCTCCGCTCTTGCAGGGAGAGGGACTTTCCTTGTTTTGTTCGATAGTTGCTGCACACTCCGCTGATCCCCGGCACGCGCCGCAGGCGCGGAGAGGGGCGATAACGCACGGCAGGTTTTATCTCTTTCCATCATGCCCGAACCGGTCTCGAACATCACCGCCCAGATGCCTCGCGCAAAACTCGCGGGCCTGCTGCTGTTCTTTCTCGGGCCGGCGGTCGCGATCTACACCCTGTTCTCGATATATCCCCTCGTCGCGACGATGGCGCTGTCCACCTACACAAGCGAGCCGTCCGGAACGCGGTATTTCGTCGGGCTTGCCAACTTCGAAACGCTGCTCGGTGATGCGTTGTGGTCGAAGCCGTTCTGGAATGCCTTCAGCAACAATCTCATATTCTTCGCCGTACATATGTGCGTGCAGAATCCGATCGGTATCGCGCTCGCAGGATTGCTGAGCCTGCCGGGCCTGAGGCTCAAGGGCTTTTATCGCACCGTCATGTTTCTGCCGACGATGCTTTCGGTTGTCATCGTCGGGTTCTCCTGGAACCTGATCCTATCCCCGCTCTGGGGCGTAGCTTCCGGCGCTTTGAAGGCCGTGGGGTTGGGCTCGCTGTTCGCTCCCTGGCTGGGCCTCGAATCGAGCGCGCTCGTTACCCTGTCCCTCATTTCCGTTTGGCAATTCGTCGGCATCCCGATGATGCTAATCTATGCCGCGCTGCTCAACATCCCCGAAGAGTTGATCGACGCGGCACGCGTCGACGGGCTCGGACATTTCCGCATCTTCTTCCACATCAAGCTTCCGCTCGTCCTGCCGACGATCAGCCTGGTCTCGGTCTTGACGTTCGTCGCCAACTTCAACGCTTTCGATTTGATCTATTCGGTCAAGGGCGCGCTTGCGGGGCCGAATTTCGCGACCGACATTCTCGGCACGTTTTTCTACCGCACCTTCTTCGGCAATCAGCTCCAGCTCGGCAATCCGACGATGGGCTCCGCGGTCGCGACCGTGATGTTCTTCATTATCCTCGTCGGCCTCTGCCTCTATCTCTTCCTCGTGCAGCGGCGCATCCGCCGTTACGCTTTCTGAGGGGGCCGGCATGACTGCTGAGCAACGCGCAAGGAGCCTCAGTGTCCATCTCGTCTTGATCGCCTACAGCCTGCTTGCCGTCGGTCCGATTCTGCTCGTCGTGATGAATTCGTTCAAGGTGCGTAGCGCCATCTTCGGTAGTCCGCTTGCGCCACCGGATTCTACAACCTTCAGCCTCATCGGCTATGAGAAGGTCTTTCGCTCCTCCCATATTCTGACCTACTATTCAAATTCGTTGATCGTGACCCTCGTCAGCATGGCTCTCGTGCTGCTGTTCGGCGCGATGGCGGCCTGGGCACTGACCGAATACCGCTTTCGCGGTTCGACGGCGCTCGCGCTGTTTCTGTCGATCGGAATCATGGTGCCGATCCGGCTTGGCTCCGTCGCGATCCTCAACATGATGCGGTCGGCTGGCCTCAACGACACGCTGACGGCCCTGGTTCTCGTCTACGTCGCGCAGGGCCTGCCGATGTCGATCTTCATATTGAGCGAGTTCATCCAGCAGATCCCCAAGGATTTGCGCGACGCCGCGCGCTGCGACGGCGTGCCGGAAACCCGCATCTTCTTCGAGGTGGTCGCGCCGCTACTGCGGCCGGCGATTGCGACGGTCGCCGTTTTCACCATCGTGCCGATCTGGAACGACCTCTGGTTTCCGCTGATCCTGACGTCGAGTGACTCGACGCATACCGTCACGCTCGGCGTGCAACAGTTTCTGGGCCAGTACATCACCGACTGGAATTCCGTGCTCGCGGCGCTGTCGATGGCGATCCTGCCGGTCGTCGTGATCTACATCATCCTCTCGCGCCAACTCATCGCAGGCCTCACCTCCGGCGCAGTCAAATAGGTTGTTAGAATGGCCAATCTGCGCATCGAGCACCTCAACAAACGTTATGGCGCGACGACCGTGCTCAACGACGTCAACCTGGACATCGAGGACGGTGAATTCGTCGTTCTCGTTGGACCGTCGGGGTGTGGCAAGTCGACGCTTCTGCGGATGATTGCCGGGCTCGACAGTGCGTCGGGCGGCGACATCCATATCGCCGGCAAGCTCGTGAACGCGCTCGCACCCGCCGAGCGCGGCATTGCGATGGTGTTCCAGTCCTACGCGCTCTACCCACACATGAACGTCCGCAAGAACATGACGTTCGGGTTGAAGTTCACCGGGGTGGAGCAGACTGAGCGCGAACGGCGCGTGGCGGAGGCGGCCCGCATGCTGCGGCTCGACGAATTACTCGAGCGTTATCCGCGCGATCTCTCCGGCGGACAGCGTCAGCGCGTGGCGATCGGCCGTGCGATCGTGCGCGAGCCCGCCGTTTTCCTGTTTGACGAGCCGCTCTCCAATCTCGACGCTGCCTTGCGCGTCTCGACACGCGTCGAGATTGCGAATCTGCATCGAATGCTGAAGTCGACGATCGTCTATGTCACGCACGACCAGGTCGAGGCGATGACGCTCGCCGACCGTATCGTCGTGATGAACAAGGGCTGCATTGAGCAGGTCGGCAGACCGCTCGATCTCTACTACGCGCCGGCCAATTTGTTCGTTGCCGGCTTCATCGGTTCGCCTGCGATGAATTTTTTCGAGGCAAGGGTTGCCAACTTCGAGGGTGGACGCGCACGCGTCGCGGGACCCGGCTTTCGCAGCTTCGATCTGCCGGCGACCTCATTGAAGGTCGGCGACACGCTGACGGTCGGTGTCCGTCCGGAGCATCTTGGTCGAGGGGAAGACGGTCCTTTCGCCGTCGAAGGCGTCGTCGAACTGGTCGAACGGCTCGGCGAAGCCTCCTTTGCTTATGTGCGCCGCGCCGACGATAGGCTGTTCGTTGCCGAGGTGCGCGGCAGGCAGACCCCGATGCCCGGCGAACGAGCTACGCTCACTGCCCCAGCTCGGGACGTGCACGTCTTCGATGCCGCAGGCCTGCGGGTCTCGACGCAGAACGATGTCTAGCTCATGTCGAGCCTCGTACGCTATCTCACGCATCCCCAGGTGAACATTGATCCGGCGATCCCCGTCCCATCCTGGGGCCTGAGTGAGATCGGCCGGGCTCGCACGGAGGGAGTGGTGGGTACGAGGCAGCTCTCACGCACCACGCAGATCATCTCCAGTGGTGAGCGCAAGGCGATCGAGACAGCCGAAATCATCGCCGCAAAGCTGAATCTCGAGGTAGAGGTGCGGGAGGCGATGCATGAGAATGACCGATCCGCAACGGGCTTCTTGATGCCTGACGAATTTCAGGCGGTGGCCGATCAGTTCTTTGCCCAGCCCCAGATCAGCGTTCGAGGCTGGGAGCGGGCGGTTGACGCCCAGTTGCGTATCGTCAACGAGGTCGAACACGTCTTGGCCCGGAATAAGCCGGGCGATGTGCTGTTTGTCGGGCATGGTGGCGTCGGCACTCTGCTGTATTGCCACTATTCGGGCGTTGCGATTGATCGAAAGCATGATCAGCCCGGCAGTGGGGGGTATTATTTTGCGTTCAGCAGAGATGACCGCCACGTGCAACATTCATGGCGTCGCCTCGAAGACCTCTGATCTTGCGGTGGGGGCGAATCTCGATCGCTAGTGCCGTGTGACGAGCATCTGGCAAGCAGCTTCGCATCGCGCGAAGGCGCAGTTCGCAGCACAAGCAGGGTGAGTCTATGGGCGGCCCTGCTTTTGGGCGTCCCGAAGCGATCCTGTCCTATGGTTGCCTCACTCCCACAACGTGGCTTGTGTGCCATGATGGCGCAGGGAGAACTCCGAGCGAAGATGATGCGATCGTCGCTCATGCTTTTTCAAGGATGTGAAATTCGCCTTCGCGCGGATCGTTTCGTTTGACAGTGTGCACCTCCACCAAGAAATGTCCGGGAGAGGACGGCAAGATCAAACAAGGGCCGCCCGCAGCTGGGGTTACGGAGGAGGCGGCTCAGTGCTTGGATTGATGCAGGATCGACCGTTATTGATCTCGAGCCTGATCGAGCATGCGGCACGTTTTCATCCCAAAACGGAGATCGTGAGCAAGACCTGCGAGGGAACGTTCCATCGTAGCGATTATGCCGGGTTGCGGTCGCGCGCTGCAAAGCTCGCAAAGGCGCTGATCAAACTCGGCGTCGGGCCAGGCGATCGTGTCGCGACGCTCGCCTGGAACACCCATCGTCATATGGAGCTCTATTTCGCTGTATCCGGCATCGGCGCGGTGCTTCACACCGTCAACCCGCGCCTGTTTCCCGAGCAGATCGACTACGTCATCAATCACGCCGAAAACCGGGTGCTGCTGTTCGACATCACTTTCGCCGATCTCGTTCAGAAGCTGCGGTTCAATCTGGTCACCGTCGCGCATCTGGTGGCGATGACGGACGAGGCGCACCTCCCGATCCAGCTTCCCGATTGCCTCTGCTATGAGTCGCTCGTCGAAGGGGAAGACGACATCCTGACCTGGCCAGTGTTTGACGAGCGAACAGCGTCGTCGCTCTGCTACACATCCGGCACGACCGGCAACCCGAAGGGGGTGCTCTACAGTCATCGCTCGACCATCCTACATTCGTTTGTCGCCTGCGCGAGCGATGGTCTCAAACTGTCCAGCGGTGACAGCGTTCTTCTCGTCGTGCCCTTGTTCCACGTGAACGCTTGGGGAATTCCCTATGCTGCTGCGATGTGCGGGGCCAAGGTCGTGCTGCCCGGTCCTGCCCTGGACGGCGGGAGTGTCTACGAACTGGCGGCGCAAGAAGGCTGTAACTTCTCGCTCGGCGTGCCGACCGTTTGGCTCGGCTTCTTCAAGTACGTCGAGGAAAACCCGGGGCTCGATCTTTCCGCGATCAAACTAGAGCGTGTAGTCGTCGGGGGATCCGCCGCGCCGCGCAGCATCATCGAGAAATTCCGCAGTATCTTCGGTGCTTTCGTTATCCATGCCTGGGGCATGAGCGAAACAAGCCCGCTGGGCTCGATCGGCAATCTTCTGCCGGTTCATCGCGATTTGCCGGTCGCCGACCAAGTATCTGTCCAGTGCAAGCAGGGGCGCGCGATCTACGGCGTCGAACTCCGGATCGTAGGCGAAGACGGAGCGCCGCTGCCGCATGACGGCGTAAGTGCCGGAAACCTGATGGTGCGCGGGCCTTGGGTTGCGTCGGGCTATTTCAAGGGCGAGGGCGGGGGAGTGCTGGATGCTGAGGGATGGTTTGCGACGGGAGACGTCGCGACCATCGATCCCAACGGTTACATCCAGATCACGGATCGCTCGAAAGATGTGATCAAATCCGGCGGCGAGTGGATCTCTTCGATCGACCTCGAGAATGTCGCGGTCGCCCATCCGGCCGTGCAGGAGGCGGCGGTCATCGGATTGCCGCATCCGAAATGGCAGGAGCGGCCGCTCCTGGTCGTGGTCCGAAAACCGGACACCGATCCCGCTCGCGAGGACATCCTGGACTACATGTCCGGCCGCGTCGCGAAATGGTGGCTTCCCGACGATGTCGTCTTCGTGAACGAGTTGCCGCACACCGCGACCGGAAAGCTGCAGAAGACCAAGTTGCGCGAACTGTTCAAAGACCACGCATTGCCGACCTAACGTCGGCGCTGGCGTCACCGAAAAGCAGAGACCATGCCCGAACTGATGCTCGACGATCCCGACGGTACGCTGGTGATGCTTCGCGACAGCGTCACCGGTTTTGCCGCGCGTTTTCCAGGTGCAAAGGCCATGCGCGAAAAACGCGGGCGTGGCGGGACCATGGATCCGCTGATCTGGTCCGCAATGGCGGAAGCCGGATGGATCGGGCTGTTGCTGCCCGAAGAATGCGGCGGCGCGGGTCTCGGGTTGCGCGAGCAGGCTGTCCTCAGCGAGGCGCTGGGCCGCGCCTTGATCGCCGAACCGACCGGAACGGCCTCGGTCTTTGCCGCGACGCTGCTCGGCGGTGCTTCGCCAGGCGCAGAGCGCAGCCGCCTGGCTGCCGGATTGGCCGGCGGCGAGATTGTCGCGGTGCCGGCATGGACGCCCGGTGCGAAGTCGATTGTCGCACGCTACACCGATGGCAGCATCGTGCTGTCCGGCGAAGCACGCTTCATCGATGCTGCGCGTTCCGCAACGGATTTCCTTGTGGTCGCCCAGGATGCCGACGGCGTCATGCTTCTGAGCGTCGCCGCCGATGCGGACGGGGTGACGATATCGGAACGGGCCGCGGTTGATGGCGGTGCGCTTGCGACCATCTCGCTATCCGATTGCGCCGTGCCGGCGGGTCGTATCCTGTCGCGCGCGAACCGATCCGAGGATCTTCTCCGTCAGGCGATTCTGCATACGCGGCTGGCGCTCGCGGCCGAGTTGACCGGCGTCGCGTCGAAAGCGCTCGAGCTCACGATTGCCTATACCAGCGATCGCGTGCAGTTCGGCAAGCCGATCGGCAGTTTCCAGGCCATCCAGCACCGCTTGGTCGACATGTGGATCGAGGCGGAATTCGCAGCCGCTGCCGTGGTCAACGCGGTCGATGCAGTGCAGGCGGACGATGACGACGCGGCGCAGCTGGCAGTGTTGGCGGCCAAGGCGCGAGCGGGCGAAGCCGCATTCTCGATCTGCCGCCGCGCGGTGCATCTCCATGGCGCCATGGGTTACACCGACGAGTGCGATATCGGCCTCTATCTGAAGCGCACCATCAATCTCAATGCCATGCTGGGACAGCCTGAACAGCTGCGCCTGGAGTTTGTCGAACGCGAAAGCGGCTACCGCCGCGAGAGGACCTAATGGATAACAATCTGATCAAGACGGAAATCAAGGATCACATTGCGGTCGTGACGATGGATGCGCCGCCAGTGAACGCGCAATCCAAGGAGTTTGTCGAGGAGTTCATCACGGTTTTCGACGAATTGAACGAGACGCCGACGGTACGGGTGATCGTTTTGACCGGTGCCGGAAAGACTTTTTCGGCAGGAGCCGACATCAAGTCGCGCGGTAAGGTCGGAGCGGTGCCAGGCGACACGTATCGCCATCTGCGGCGGGCGCGCGAGGTTGGATTCTGCATCATCGAGTCCAACAAGCCGGTGATCGCCGCCGTGAACGGCCCGGCGCTGGGCGCTGGCCTCGGCCTCGCGCTCTGTTCGGACATCATCATGGCGTCCGAGAACGCGGTGTTCGGCTTGCCGGAGATCGACGTCGGCTTGATGGGCGGGGTGCGGCATACGATGCGCATCATTCCGCATACGCTGGCGCGCCGTATGGTGCTGACCGGCTACCGGGTGCCGGCGGCCGAGCTCTATCGCCGCGGCATCATCGAGGACTGCCTGCCTCGGGAAGAGCTGATGCCGGCCGCCCTCAAGATGGCTGCCGAGATCGCAAAAAAGAGCCCGATGGCACTCAAGCTCGCCAAGCGAGCGATCAATACGGTCGAGACCATGGGCTTGAAGGACGGCTATCGCTTCGAGCAAAACCTCACGGTGGAGATGACGCAGCACGAGGATTCCAAGGAGGCGATGCGGGCGTTCATGGAGAAGCGCACCCCGATCTTCAAGGATGTGCTTTGATGGCGGCCGACTGGAACGACATTCCCGACGAGGAGTTCAGGTCGATCTTTCGCGCGTGGGTGGACCAGAACTGCCCGGTCCATCTGCGCTACATGCGCAAGCAGCGTCCGCTCTTCAACGAGGTCGCCGAGTGGTATCATGCGCTGGCCGCCAAGGGCTGGCTGGCGCCCACCTGGCCGCAGCAGTATGGCGGCATGGGCCTTTCGGCGGCCAAGCACATGATCTATGTCGAGGAATGGGGACGGCTCGGCTGTCCACGAATTCCGGATCATGGCATCGGGCTAGTCGGTCCGCTCCTCATCGAGTACGGCACCGAAGAGCAGAAGTCTCACTACCTGCCGCGTATCCTATCCGGCGAGCACGTCTGGTGTCAGGGCTACTCCGAACCCAACGCGGGATCTGATCTGGCAAGCCTGAAGACATCAGCGGTGCTGGATGGCGATGAGTTCGTGGTCAACGGACAGAAGATATGGACGACGCTGGCCCATTGCGCCAACTGGATCTTCGTTCTCGTTCGGACCGAACGTGATGCCAAGGTGCGCCAGAAGGGTATCACGGTCCTGTTGCTTGACCTGACCTCGGCTGGTGTTCGCGTCCGACCGATTGCAAATCTGCGTGGCGAGGCCGACTTTTGCGAGGTTTTCTTCGACAATGTGCGTGTGCCACTGAACAACCTGGTCGGCAGGGTCAACGAAGGCTGGACCGTCGCGAAGTCGGTACTTGGCCACGAACGCATCTTTCTGGGGGCGCCGACGCGCCCTGAATATGCGCTGGAGCGTCTGCGACGGCTTGCGGAAGCCCGTGATGCGTTCGAAGATCCCGCGTTCATGTCGCGCTTCGCACGCCTGCGGCTCGACCTCTACGATCTAGGATCCGCCTTCGAGCGCTATGCGAAGGTTCTGCGGGCCGGCGGAGAACTCGGCGCCGATGTCTCTGCTCTCAAGATCTTCACGACCGAGCTCTACCAGCGGATCACCGAGGAAATGCTCATGGTCGCAGGCGAAGAGGCGCGGCTTGCCGACGATCTCATCGCGGGGGATGTCGAGATCGATGCGATGAACCTCTTTCTCGACTCGCGTTCGCCGGCAATTTTCGGCGGCTCCAACGAGATTCAACGCAACATCCTCGCCAAGGCCGTGCTCCGGCTTCCCGGTTGAATGTTGCGTCAGAACTCGACGTCGATCAGCTTGTCGAACTGGTCGTCCGTCTTGACCGACCTCGCCGCCCGCTGCAGGACGGCGAGGTAACGATTGAAATTCTGGCGGATCCGCTCGGCGGCACCGCCGAGGCCGATGACCATGGGCTGATTCTGGATCGTCACGGGCAGCAGGACGCAGATCGTCGCGCCGCCCTGAATGGGAATGTCTTCGGCAGAGCAATATCCCTTGCCGCGGAGCTGTCGAATGCGAGTCATCATCTCGGGCAGCTTCACGCGATCCGATGCGTTGGGCGTTGCAATGTTCGCACGGCGAATGATGTTGTCGACCTTCTCGTCCGACATCGTGGACATCAAGAGCCAGCCCAATGCCGATTGAGTCAGCGGGCGCAGCGTCCCCTCGTCGACGTGGAAGCGAAGCGGGTGGATCGATTGCACGATCTTGACGTATTGAAGGTAGACATCGTTCGTCGTGCCGATCGAAACGGTTTCGCCGGTGGCCGCGTGCACGTCATGCATGGCTTCGATCGTCCGGCTGTTGCCGAACAGAGCCCGTGGAATCCAATCGCCTAGCGATGTCACCTTGGGTGTCGGGAAGTAGACGCGCATGCGCCGGTCGTAGTTCAGATAGCCCATGCCGACGAGTGTCTTGAGCAGAACGGTCGTGCTCGACGGCGGATAACCCAGCGCGAGACCGATCTCGGACATCGCGCGCGGTTGTCGAACGTTCATGAAGAACTGGAGGATCTCCAGCGCGCGTAATGCTGACTTCACGGTGGATGGTCCACCCGGTATCGCTGCGGATTTCGTGACCGCCGCCTGCATGCTTCGCATCCCCATCGCCGCTAAAATTCACGGATGTGAAAGTCGGCTTCACAAATGAATTATATTTTGTTTGACCCAACTGCGCATGACAAGGTGCCTCCAGTCAAGGCCAAGAACACGAAAGAGTGGCCGAGCTGGAGAGGGCGTCGTGGGAAGCGGCAGGTTGCAGGGGCGCGTGGCGCTCGTCACGGGCGGAGGGCGAGGCATCGGCCGGGCCATCGCGGAAGCCTTTGCCCGCGAGGGCGCAGCGGTCGGGGTGCTCGATCTGAAGGTCGACGTGGCGGAGGCCGCAGCGCACGCCATTGTCGCGGATGGCGGCCGGGCTACTGCGATCGTCGGCAATGCCGGCGAGCGAGCCGCCGTTTTTGCCGCGGTGGACCGTCTTGTCGAGGCATTTGGTCCGCCGACCATCCTGGTCAACAACGCGATGTGGAATCGTTACGGCCCGCTGGAGCAGCAGACCGAGGAGATGGTCGGCCGGATGATCGATGTCGGCCTGAAGGGTGTGATCTGGGGCTATCAGGCGGTGCTGGCGCCAATGACCGCAGCCGGCGGCGGAGCCATCGTGAACATCGGATCGCCGTCTGCCGTGCTCGCGATGGCGAATGGTGTGATGTACAGCGCGGTGAAGGCCGCGGTGGCGGGCGCAACACGCTCCGCCGCAGCCGAATTCGGTCCACGCGGAATCCGAGTCAACGCGATCGCGCCGGGGCCGACACCGACCGATGGCGCCAATCTCGTCGTTAGCGAGGAGGCGTGGGAGCGACGCCGGGCGCGTGTGCCGATCGGGCGGCTCGGCGAACCGCGCGACGTGGCGAATGCAGCAGTCTTTCTTGCAAGCGACGAGGCGAGCTTCATCACCGGCGACATGTTGTTCGTCGATGGAGGAATTACCTACGCGTTCTCTTGAGCGCACATCAATCGATCTTGGTCGCCCGCAACAACAAGAAGGTCCGGGCAGATCCGCGGGCTATAGGGAGGAAGAAATGAGACTGTCGGCTGCCTACCTCGCCGTCATGGCGATCCTATCGGGTGCAATAGCGTTTGCCACGTCACCGGTCTTGGCGCAGGGGATTTCCGGAGACGTCATCAAGATTGGCGTCATGAACGACCAGACCGGTCCTTACTCCGACAATTGCGGGCCGGGTTCGGTTGTCGCCGCGCGACTTGCGATCAGCGACTTTGGCGGTGCCGTCAACGGCAAGAAGGTCGAGCTCGTCGTGGCCGACGACCAGAACAAGCCGGACATCGGCGTTTCTATTGCGTTGCGTTGGCTAGACAATGAAGGCGTGGATGCGATCGTCGGATGCTCGGCCTCCTCGATTGCGCTCGGCGTGCAGGACGTCATGAAGAACCGGAAGAAGCCCTATCTCCTGGCGGGAACGGCGGCTTCGGTGTTTACCAACGAAAAATGTTCGCCGATGACGACGCAATGGACGATGGACACCTATGCGCTGCCGAAGGCGACGGTGAAATCATTGTTGGCGCGGGGGTTGGATACCTGGTTCTTTGTCACCGTCGACTACTCGTTCGGCAAGGCCTGGCAGGCCGACACCACGAACTTCATCAAGGCCGACGGCGGCAAGGTCGTAGGTTCCGTCCTGCATCCGCTCAATTCTTCTGACTTCTCCTCGTTCCTGCTGACGGCCCAATCGAGCGGAGCGAAGGTCATCGCGCTGGCGAATTCGGGTTCGGACTTCGCCAATGCCATGAAGCAGGCCCAGGAATTCGGGCTCACGCAGAAGCAGCAGCTTGCCCCACTGGGATTGATGATCAATCAAACACATAGCATCGGCCTGCAGCCGCTGCAGAACGTACGCCTGACGACGCCCTTTTACTGGGATAAAACAGATGAGACGCGCGCCTTCGCAAAGCGCTATCAGGCGGCGTTCAACGGCCGGGTCCCGAACGAGGCGCAGGCGAGCACGTACAGCGCTGTGACGCACTATCTCAAGGCAATTGCCGCGACGCAGACCGACGACGGCGAGGCGGTGATGCGACAGATGAAGAGCACGCCAATCAATGACTTTGAGATGAAGAATGTCAGCATCCGTGCCGACGGTCAGGTGATGCGGCCGCTTTATGCCGCTCGTATCAAGACGTCGACCGAGTCGAAGTATCCTTACGACTACTACGAGATCACCGACACAATTCCTGCCGATGACGCCTGGCGGCCGACAGCCGAGAGCGCCTGCGATCTCCTGAAGACGCAATAAGCGCGGCGGCGGGCCGGCGTGACCCGTCACCCGCTTGCATACCCCAACTTCGCGAGATGACACGAGACGAAACTTAGCCGGAATTCCCTTGATGGCGCTCCAAGTGAGCAAGATATCAGCGACGGCCGCACAGCTTGGCGAAAGCCCGGTCTGGGATGTCACGCGGCAGCGGCTCTACTGGGTCGATGGTGTCTCGCGCCGGGTCCACGCCTTTGAACCCGAGCGCGGGATCGGGCGGCACTGGGATGTGCCGTCCATGATCGGCTCGGTCGGACTGGCCAAGGGCGATACTCTCGTCGCAGCGCTCGCGGATGGCATCTACCGGCTCGATCTCGGCTCAGGCGAACTGACACCGCTGTTCCGGCCAGATCCGTGCGATCCGCGCGTGCGCTTCAATGACGGCAAGGTCGATCGTTGGGGGCGGTTTCTCTGCGGCACGATGGGCGTGCATGCCGAGCCGCTGGGGCAGCTCTTTCGCATCGACGCCAGCGGAGCGCACACGGTGCTTGCCCGCGATATTCGCATTTCGAATGCGCTCTGCTTCAGCCCCGACGGCCGCACCATGTACTTCGCCGATAGCCTCGATCGGGCGATCCGCGCCTATAGCTCCGAGTCGGGCGACGCGTTCGATCCGGAACCGCGGATTGTCATCGACACCGCGCCATATCAGTCGGGGCCCGACGGGGCGACGGTCGATTGCGAAGGCTGCCTTTGGGTCGCGCTCGTGCAGGTGGGCAAGATCGCGCGCTTCACCCCGCAGGGCGCGCTCGATCGCCTGATCGACGCGCCGACCGACTTGCCCTCATCGGTTGCCTTCGGCGGTCCTGATCTGTCAACGCTCTACGTGACCTCGATCAAGGATTCAGGATCGGGACGCGCCGTCTCGCACCACCCGGACGGTGGCTTTCTGTTCGCGATCGACGGCCTCGGCGTGACCGGCCTACCTGAAGCGCAATTCGGGCTCCAGCCAATCCCTTCCAGTTGAGAACATGCCTTGATACGCTATCATCCAGCCTCGCTCGATCCTCTCTTCAAGCCACGATCCATCGCCCTGATCGGAGCATCTGATGATGTTGCGCGCATTGGCGGCCGTCCCTTGCGCTATCTGCGCGAAGGCGGTTTCAAGGGCGCTGTCTATCCGGTCAATCCGAAGCGGGACACCGTCCAGGGGATCAGGTCCTACGACTCGGTCGCAGCGCTTCCGGAAGTGCCGGACGTCGCCATCCTCGCAGTGCCGGCGCAGGGCACGGTTCAGGCGCTGAGAGACTGCGCGGATCGCAAGGTCAAGGCGGCCGTGGTGTTCTCGGCCGGCTTTGCTGAGGCGAGCGAGCAGGGACGTCTCGCACAGGACCAGATCGCCGGCATCGCCCGCGAGAGCGGCATGCGCGTGCTCGGCCCGAATTGTCTCGGACTGTTCAACGCTGGCATGGGCTACTACGGAACATTCTCGGCGATCCTTGATGCTGCATTCGTCGAACCAGGTCCGGTCGCCGTCGTCTCGCAAAGCGGAGCTTATGGCTCCCACATTGCCCACTTGGCGCGCCAGCGCGGCCTCGGCATCGGGCAATGGATCACGACCGGAAACGAATGCGATATCGACGTCGCGGAAGCGTTGCGTTGGGTGATCGAACAACCCGAAGTCAGGGTCGTGATGGCCTATGCGGAGGGCATTCGCGATCGCGATACTTTCATCGAGGCGCTGGAGGTTGCGCGGGCGAAAGAAAAAGCCCTTGTCTTTCTGAAGGTCGGCCGCTCCGATGTTGGCGCCCAAGCGGTTAGCTCGCACACCGCGGCGCTGGCGGGATCGGATGCCGTGTTCGATGCGGTGTTGCGGCAATATGGTGCCTATCGCGCGCGGACCACTGCGGAGCACCTGGACGTGACCTATGCCTGCGCACGGGGGCTTTATCCCGCCGGCAACAGGTTCGGCATCTTCACGCTGTCCGGCGGCTTCGGCATTCAGATGGCCGACGACGCATCGGCGTGCGGGCTCGACGTCGCGCCCATGCCCGAGGCGGCGCAGGATGAGCTGAAGGCGATGCTGCCCTACGCATCGCCGCGCAATCCGGTGGACGCGACGGCGCAAGCGCTCACTGATCTCCCGCTGATGACGAGCTATATTGCCGCAATGCTCGAGAAGGGCGGCTATCACCTCTTCGCCGGCATTTTCGGCAGCGGACCGGCGAGCCCCACTTTTTCGGCCTCGCTGCGCCAAGTGTTGCGGACTGCGACGGCCGGGCATCAAGGCCGCGTCTTGGCGCTGTCGATGTCGGCGCCGCCGGAGATCGTCCGCGCCTATGAGGACGACGGCTTTCTGATCTTCGAGGATGGCTCTGCCCTGGTGAACGCGTTGGCGGCGCTGGTCTGGTTTCGCCGCAGCTTCGACGCGGCGAAGCATGCGCGCACGGCCTCGACCGTTGCGTCGCGAATCGCGCCGTCGGATGGCCCGCTCAGCGAGCACGAAGCGAAATCGCTGTTGCAGACGGCCGGTATTGCGTTTCCGAAGGAAGCGCTGGTGCGACCGGATGAGGATGCCGGCACGGCCGCCGCGGCAATCGGCTTTCCGGTGGTGGTGAAGATCTCATCGCCGGACATCGCACACAAGACCGAGATCGGTGGAGTGATCGTCGGTCCCCGCGACGAGGCGCAGGCCCGCGAAGCCGCCCGCACCATCCTGTCCCGTGCGCGTGACAAGCGGCCCGACGCGCGGATCGATGGTGTCGTCGTCTCACCAATGATCAGGGGAGGCGTAGAGACCATTGTCGGGGTGGTGCGGGATCCGTCCTTCGGTCCTGTAGTGATGTTCGGGCTCGGCGGCATTCTCGTCGAGGTACTCAAGGACGTGACCTTTCGCGTTGCGCCGTTCGATGTCGCAGAGGCGCAGCGGATGATCCGCGAGATTCGAGGCTTTGCCGTGTTGGAAGGCGTGCGTGGTGCGCCGCCGGCCGACGTCGATGCGCTGGCGGCGATGCTGTCGGGCCTTTCGCAATTTGCTGCCGACAATGCCAGCGTGATCGAAAGCATCGACCTCAACCCGGTTCTAGTGATGCCACGCGGCGAGGGCGTCATGCCTCTCGACGCGTTGCTGGTACCGTGCAGCGCCGCGTCTCGCGATTGACGGCTAGTGGTTAAGCAGAGGGAAATATGGCCGACGAAGCAAAGCTGACCGAGTTCTTGGACCGGGAGGCGATCCGCGATTGCATCTACCGCTACTGCCGGGGGATCGACCGAGCCGACGAAGCCACGCTGCGAAGCTCCTATTGGCCCGATGCGACCGATCGACACGGCGTCTATTCCGGACCGGTCGAGGGCTTCTTTCTCTGGGCCCGCGAGGTGTTCAAGAGCGGCGCGCGCAACGTCCATCAG
>NZ_JBANBK010000044.1:0-68966 GCF_053572325.1 Bradyrhizobium sp. UFLA05-112
ACGACGCCGTAGAGGTTCGGACCAACGCGATTCGGGCCGCCCTTCTCGAAGGTGTGGCAGGCGCCGCACTTCTTGGCGGCAGAAGCGCCCTTTTCCACGGAGGCGGTCTGGAGCAGTTTTTCGATCGGCTCCGACGACGCCGCCGCCGCGCCGCCCTCGGCGCCATGGCCAGCCTCTTCCTTCACGGCGATCTCGAAGCCGGGCTTCTCCGGCGGTTTCGCAGCGAACAAGGCCTGGGCGGTGAAGCTTGTCACCAGGAGAATGAGGCAGGTGCCGAGGATGGCACCGAGGATCTTGTTGAGTTCGAAAGAGTCCATTTCCGGCCAGGCCCCACACCGCAAGAAGGATAAAGCGGCCCCAAGCGGCCGCCAGGACGTGCCTCGGGAGAATCAAATGTTCCTTATCGTTCCCCCGAGTTTTGCCATTGAGATATCGGTTTGCCCGTGGTCTGGCAACCCGTATAAACGGCCCCGCTTTCCTCCCATCCCCACCCGATTTCCCGGTGCGGAAAACGACCGTTTCCAGGCCCTTGATCCGATGACCGATCCCCGCATTCTAGTGCTGATCCCGGCTCGCATGGCGGCCACCCGCCTGCCCGGCAAGCCGCTCAAGGACATCGCCGGGCTGCCGATGATCGTGCATGTGATGCGCCGGGCGGAAGCCGCCGCGATCGGCCGGGTTGCAGTCGCTACCGACACGCAGGAGATCGCGGATGTCGTCACCGCGCATGGCGGCGTCGCCGTAATGACCCGCCCCGAGCATCCGTCGGGGTCGGACCGCATCCACGAGGCCATGCAGAAGCTCGATCCGGACGGCAAGGCCGAGATCGTGGTCAATCTCCAGGGCGATTTCCCGACGATCTCGACTGCCAACATCCGCGACGTGCTGCCCCCGCTCGCCGACCCTTCCGTCGACATCGCGACGCTGGCCTCGCAAATCCATACCGAGGAGGAGGACCTCGCCCCCAGCGTTGTGAAAGCTGTGGGAACCTCGCTCGGGGGTAAGCGGATGCGCGCGCTGTACTTTACCCGCGCCACCGCCCCTACCGGAGACGGACCGCGTTACCACCATATCGGCCTCTACGCCTACCGCCGCGCCGCGCTGGAGCGGTTCGTATCGCTGCCGCCCTCGCCGCTGGAATTGCAGGAGAAGCTGGAGCAGCTCCGGGCGCTGGAGGCTGGCATGCGTATCGACTTCACCATCGTCGACACCGTGCCCCGCGGCGTCGACACCGCGGCAGACTTAGAGACCGCCCGCAGCATCCTTTCCAAATCCTGAGCCGCTGTTACAAGGCCCGACATGAGCAAGATGAAAATCGCATTCCAGGGCGAGCCTGGGGCCAATTCCCACATCGCCATCGACGAGGCCTATCCCGACGCCGAGCCGATGCCGTGCGCGACCTTCGAGGACGCGCTGTCAGCGATCTCGTCCGGCGAGGCCGATCTCGGCATGATCCCGATCGAGAATTCGGTCGCGGGACGCGTCGCCGATATCCACCATCTGCTGCCGGCCTCAGGCCTCTTCATCATCGGCGAGTGGTTCCTGCCGATCCGGCATCAATTGATGGCGGTGAAGGGCACCAGGCTCGAAGACATCAAGAGCGTGGAGAGCCATGTGCATGCGCTCGGCCAGTGCCGGCGCATCATCCGCAAGCTCGGCGTCAAACCGATCGTGGCCGCCGACACCGCCGGTAGCGCGCGCGATATTTCCGAACGCAAGGACAAGAGCGTCGCCGCAATTGCCTCGCGGCTTGCCGCAAAGATCTACGGCCTCGACATTCTGGCCGAGGACATCGAGGACGAGGCCCATAACACCACGCGCTTCGTCGTGCTCGCCCGCGAGGCGAAATGGGCCGAGCAGGATTCGGGCCCGCTGGTCACCTCTTTTGTATTCCGGGTGCGCAACCTGCCCGCTGCGCTCTACAAGGCGCTGGGCGGCTTTGCCACCAACGGCGTCAACATGACCAAGCTCGAAAGCTACATGGTCGACGGCAATTTTTTCGCGACGCAGTTTTACGCCGATGTCGACGGCCATCCCAACGACAAGGGGCTCGCCTTCGCGCTCGAGGAGCTGAAATTCTTCTCCCGGGAATTCCGCATCGTCGGCGTGTATCCGGGCCATCCGTTCCGCGCGACGTTCAGCGAGAAGCTGGATTAGCTTCCCGTGTCCCGGACGCGCGAGCCGGGATCCAGGGGCACGATAGCTTCTACGCCGCCTCTTTCTTCACCAGCCCGAATGCATCGGCCAGCAGCGAATACGACTTCTTCCGCGCCTCATGGTCATAGACCGCCGTGATCACCATCAATTCGTCCGGCTTGCTCGCGTCGAGCAGCGGCTTCAGCTTCTGCTGCACGGTCGCTGGGCTACCGGCGAACAGGCGCGAACGGTTGCGGGCGATCGAGGCGCGCTCAGCGTCCGTGTAGGGGTAGGCGAGCGCCTCTTCCACGCTCGGTAGCGGCAGATATTGGCCGCGGTCGCGGCGCAGCCGATTGAGGTCGAAGGACGAGGCGAGCTTTTCGGCTTCCTCATCGGTATCCGCTGTGACGACCGCCACTGCGAGAATTGCGTGCGGCGTCGCGCGCCAGGCGGACGGCTGGAAACGGTTGCGATAATGCACCATCGCGTCGATCGCATCATGGCTCGCAAAATGATGCGCGAACGCGAAACCCATGCCGACCTGGGCTGCCAATTCCGACGAATAGTCGCTGGAGCCGAGCAGCCAGATCGGCGGCAAGGGCGTATCGTCGGGCATCGCGACTACGTTGTTGTAGGGATGGCCCGACGGGAATTCGCGCGTCTCCCACAGGATCAGTTCGTGCAGCCGCTCGAGGAAATCGTCGCCCTCGCGGCGATCGAGACGGCTCCTGAGCGCGTACGCCGTGGCTCCGTCGGTGCCGGGCGCGCGGCCGAGACCGAGATCGATACGGCCGGGAAAAAGCGCCTCCAGCATCTTGAAGCGCTCGGCCACCACTAAAGGGGCGTGATTGGGCAGCATCACGCCGCCGGAGCCGACACGGATGTGCTTCGTCACGGCCGCGATCTGCCCGATCATGACGTCAGGCGCCGGACTCGCGACGGAGGCGAGGTTGTGGTGCTCGGCGAGCCAATAGCGGACATAGCCGAGTTGATCGACATGGCGCGCCAGGTCGATGCTGTTGCGCAACGCCGCGGCGGGCCTTGTGCCTGACGTGACGACGGAGAGGTCGAGAACGGAGAGCTGGATCATGGCCGGTTCAACGTAGTGCGCCACCCCGGAGCGGCAATGGCCGGATGAAGCAGAGCTGGCCTGTGTTGGCCTCGAGAGACCTGGCATTTGCTGAAGTCCGTTGGGATTCCGCAAGCCTTGATCATCTAGTTTTCATTCTGCCCACCCGATTGACCGCAGCTCAGTAAACTCAAATGCTACATAATATCCTGAAATAACTTACACTTCTAGATTTCATCGATTTCCCACCGGCATCATGTGTGGCACAAAAATACCGATCTCCTTGGCCATAGTGGGCCACTTCCCATCGACGATGGGCTGTCGAGAATACCCCGTTTGGCCTATCTTAGCGCTTCCGAAGCTAAATGACGCAGTTGCGAAGAGAATCTGGAGCGAATGGTGCCATGACCGAGCCGGCGACGCCCGCCCAATATAACGGGCAAGATAATGGGCAAGACGGGCACCTCGCCAAGCGTCCGGCGATCTCCTTCGAGTTCTTTCCACCCAAGACCGAGGAGATGGAGAAGAACCTGTGGGAGACCATCAACCGCCTCGCCCCGCTCGACCCGAAATTCGTTTCGGTGACCTATGGCGCCGGCGGCTCGACCCGTGAGCGCACCCACGCCACCATCGCCCGCATCCTGAAGGAGACTTCGCTGCTGCCGGCCGCGCATCTCACCTGCGTCGGCGCTTCGCGCGGTGAGATCGACGAGATCGTCGACCGCTACCACGAGGTCGGCGTCCGCCACATCGTGGGCCTGCGCGGTGATCCGCCCGGCGGCATCGGCACGCCCTACTCCACCCATCCCGACGGCTACCAGAGTTCAGCCGAGCTCGTCGCCGGCATCAAGAAGCGGCACGCCGACATCGAGGTTTCGGTATCGGCCTATCCGGAGAAGCACCCCGAGGCGCGCGACTTCGACGCCGACATCGACACGCTGAAGGCCAAGGTCGACGCCGGCGCGACGCGCGCGATCACCCAGGTGTTCTTCGATAACGACCTCTACTTCCGCTATCTCGACCGCGTCCGCACGCGCGGCATCAATATCCCCATCGTGCCTGGCATCATGCCCATGCACAATTTCAAGCAAGCCCGCAATTTCGTCACCCGCGCCGGCACCAGCGTTCCGAACTGGCTCGCGGAGAAGTTCGATGGGCTCGACAACGATCCGGAGACGCGCAAGCTCGTCGCAGCGACGGTAGCCGCCGGCCAGGTACACAAGCTCGCCAAGCACGGCGTCGACACCTTCCATTTCTACACCATGAACCGCGCCGATCTCGTATTCGCGATCAGCCATTTGCTCGGCATTCGCGCCAAGAGCGCGCAGAAGGCGGCGTAACCGATGACCGTGACCGTGTCTCCCAAGCGAACCGCCCTGCTCGCCGCCGCGCGCGAGCGCATCCTGGTGCTCGACGGCGCCATGGGTACGATGATCCAGGGCCTGCAGTTCGACGAGGCCGCCTTCTGCGGCGAGCGCTTCAAGAATTTTCACCGCGACCTGCGCGGCAACAACGACCTCTTGATCCTGACCCAGCCGCAGGCGATCGAGGATATCCACGCCGCGTACCTGCGTGCTGGCGCCGACATCGTCGCGACCAACACCTTCTCGACGACCTCGATCGCGCAGGCCGACTACGACCTCGCCGACATCGTCTATGACATGGCGCGCGAAGGCGCCCGCCTCGCAGGCAACGCCGCCAAACGCGTTGAGGCCGAGGACGGCAAGCCGCGCTTCGTCGCCGGTGCCATCGGCCCCACCAACCGCACCGCCTCGATCTCGCCTGATGTCGCAAATCCCGGCTACCGCGCCGTCACTTTCGACGACCTGCGCGAGTCCTATGGCGAGCAGATCCGGGGCCTGCTCGACGGCGGCGTCGACCTCTTGCTGGTCGAGACCATCTTCGACACGCTGAACGCCAAAGCAGCGCTCTATGCGATCGCCGAGATCACTGAAGAACGCGGCATCGACGTGCCCGTGATGGTCTCAGGCACCATAACCGACAAGTCCGGCCGTCTGCTGTCCGGACAGATGCCGGAGGCGTTCTGGAATTCGGTGCGGCACGCAAAGCCCATCACCATCGGCTTCAACTGCGCGCTCGGCGCGGAAGATCTGCGCGCGCATATCGCGGACATTGGCCGCGTCGCCGACGCGCTGGTCTGCGCCTATCCCAATGCCGGGTTGCCCAACGAATTCGGCCAGTATGATGAGACGCCAGAGTACATGGCCCGTCTGGTCGGCGAGTTCGCGCGTGATGGTTTGGTCAACATCGTCGGTGGCTGCTGTGGCACCACGCCCGAGCACATCGCGGCGATTGCCGCTGCGGTGGCGCCGCACAAGCCGCGCGTCGTGCCCGCGATCGAGCCTCGCTTGAGGCTCTCCGGCCTCGAGCCGTTCGTGCTCACCGATGCGATCCCCTTCGTCAACGTCGGCGAGCGCACCAACGTCACGGGCTCGGCCCGCTTCCGTAAATTGATCACGGCCGGCGACTTCACGGCTGCGCTCCAGGTCGCGCGCGACCAGGTCGAGAACGGCGCGCAAATCATCGACGTCAACATGGATGAGGGCCTTCTGGACTCGGAAGCCGCGATGCGGACCTTCCTCAACCTCGTCGCCGCCGAACCCGACATCGCCCGCGTCCCCGTGATGGTGGACTCCTCGAAATTCTCCGTGATCGAGGCCGGCCTGAAATGCGTGCAGGGCAAACCCGTCGTCAACTCGATCTCGATGAAGGAAGGCGAGGAGAAGTTCATCTTTGAAGCCAAAATCGCGCGGCGCCACGGCGCTGCCGTCGTGGTGATGGCTTTCGACGAAGTCGGCCAGGCCGATACGTTCGCGCGCAAGACAGAGATCTGCAAGCGCGCCTACGATATCCTGGTGAACCGCGTCGGCTTCCCGCCGGAAGACATCATCTTCGATCCCAACATCTTTGCGATCGCGACGGGCATTGAGGAGCACAACAATTACGGCGTCGACTTCATCGAGGCGACGCGCTGGATCCGCCAGAATCTGCCCGGCGCGCACATCTCGGGCGGCGTCTCCAACCTGTCTTTCTCGTTCCGCGGCAACGAGCCGGTGCGCGAGGCCATGCACTCGGTGTTCCTGTATCATGCCATCAAGGCCGGCATGGACATGGGTATCGTCAATGCCGGGCAGATGATCGTCTATGACGACATCGATCCCGAGCTGCGGCAAACTTGCGAGGACGTGGTCCTCAACCGCGACGCGAGCGCCTCCGAGCGGCTGCTCGCGCTTGCCGAAAAATTCCGCGGCAAGAAGACCGAGAGCAAGGAAGCCGATCTCGCCTGGCGCGAATGGCCGGTCGAAAAGCGGCTCTCGCACGCACTGGTGCATGGCATCACCGAGTTCATCGAGCAGGATACCGAAGAAGCCCGCAAGGCATCCTCGCGCCCGCTCGACGTCATCGAAGGCCCGCTGATGGCCGGCATGAACGTGGTCGGCGATCTCTTCGGTGACGGCAAGATGTTCCTGCCGCAGGTCGTGAAATCCGCGCGCGTGATGAAGCAGGCGGTCGCCTGGCTGATGCCGTTCATGGAAGAGGAGAAGGCACGCAACCTCGCGAGCGGCATCGGTGGCGCTGCCAACTCATCCGCCGGCAAGATCGTGCTCGCGACCGTGAAGGGCGACGTCCACGACATCGGCAAGAACATCGTCGGCATCGTGCTCCAGTGCAACAATTTCGAGGTCATCGACCTCGGCGTGATGGTGCCGGCCGCCAAGATCGTCGAGACCGTGAAGGCGGAGAAGGCCGACCTCGTCGGCCTGTCCGGCCTGATCACGCCCTCGCTCGACGAGATGGCATTCTTCGCCGGCGAATTGCAGCGCGAGGGCTTGAAGCTGCCGCTCCTGATCGGCGGCGCGACCACGAGCCGTGTGCACACGGCCGTCAAGATCGACCCGAACTACAAGGCAGGCCCCGTCGTGCATGTCAACGACGCGAGCCGCGCCGTCGGCGTCGCCTCCTCGCTGCTGTCGCCCGAGAAGCGCCATGCCTATGCCGCGGAGGTGCGCGCCGAATACGCAAAGATCTCGGAAGCGCATCTGCGCGCGCAGGCCGACAAGAAGCGGCTGAAGCTGAGTGATGCCCGCGCCAACCGCGTGCCGGTTGACTTTGCCGCGACAAAGCCGGTGAAGCCGACCTTCCTCGGCACGAAGACGTTCGACGACTACGATCTCGCCGAACTCGTCGACTGCATCGACTGGACGCCGTTCTTCCAGACCTGGGAGCTCGCCGGCCGCTTCCCCGCGATCCTCGACGATCCCAAGGTCGGCGAGGTCGCGCGCTCGCTCTATGACGACGCGCGCAAGATGCTCGACCTCATCGTCAAGGAAAAATGGTTCCGGGCGCGCGCCACGATCGGCTTCTGGCCCGCGAACGCGCAAGGCGACGACGTCGTGCTCTACGCCGACGAGAGCCGGACCAAGACAATCGCGACACTGCACACGCTGCGTCAGCAGCTCGAGAAGCGCGAGGGTCGATTCAACGCAGCGCTGTCCGACTTCATTGCGTCCACGGGTACGGGCGTGCCGGACTATATCGGCGGCTTCGTGGTCACCGCCGGCATTGGCGAGGATGCGGTCGCCGACCGCTTCAAGAAGGCCAATGACGACTACTCCTCGATCCTCTGCAAGGCGCTGGCCGACCGCCTCGCCGAAGCCTTCGCCGAGCGCATGCACGCCCGCGTCCGCCGCGAGTTCTGGGCCTATGCGCCGGATGAGAAGCTCTCCAACGAGGAGCTGATCCTCGAAAAGTACCAGGGCATCCGTCCCGCGCCCGGCTACCCCGCGCAGCCCGATCACACCGAGAAGAAGACGCTGTTCGCCCTGCTCGACGCGGAGAACACCGCCGGCGTGAAGCTGACCGAGAGCTTTGCGATGTGGCCGGGCAGTAGCGTGTCCGGGCTCTATTTCAGCCATCCCGAAAGCTTCTATTTCGGCGTCGGCAAGATCGAGCGCGACCAGGTCGAGGACTATGCGGCTCGCAAGGAGATGAGCGTTGCCGAAGTCGAGCGCTGGCTGGCGCCGATCCTGAACTACATCCCGGCGCAGCCGGCTGCACCCGCTGAGGGTCGCAAGGCTGCCGATGCCGCGTTCGCGGCAACGCCGGCGAACGACGAGACCTCAAAGGACCTCGCCTCGCATCCGCCGGGCTGCACGTGCGCGGTGCATCTCATCTGGCAGAAGAAGCGCGCGGGGGCGGGGTAGTCGCACCACATCTTCACTGTCGTCGTGGCGAAAGTCCATGGGCGTTCGCCAGGACGACGCTGGAGATTGGACGCCCGTCACCCCTCAACTCAAAATGTGAAAAACAACCCCATGCACAGTAGAAAATTGCGGGGCCGACCGACTACGCATTTCCCGAAATTACTTGACGCGTCGGGCAAATCACCGGCAATATGTAACCATCGCGAGCTGCCCGGATGGCCTATTTGCGCCGCAGCCTCGAGAGCAATGGCGCAGGACTGATTGAAACCAAGTTCCTCGGGCGCTACTTTCCGGTCTCTGAGCTCATTGTTGAAGAGGTGCTTCCGATGACAAGGTTTGCATTCTCATTCGCAGCAGTCTGTGTGCTCCTGCTTCTTGCGGGCGGAGCTGGTGCGCAGGGCCTCACGCTGAGCAGCCCGGACATCAGCGAAGGCGCCACGATTGCCGGCGAACACGTATTCAAAGGCTTTGGCTGTACCGGCAACAACGCCTCACCGGCCTTGAGCTGGAGCGGTGCTCCGGCGGGTACCAAGAGCTTCGCCGTGATGATACATGATCCTGATGCGCCAACCGGCAGCGGCTGGTGGCATTGGGTCGTCTTCAATCTTCCGCCATCCGTCACTGCGCTTCCCAAGGGGGCCGGCGATCCAAAGAAGAAGCTGATACCCAGGGGGGCGATCCAGAGCCGCACCGACTTCGGCAGCGATGGCTATGGCGGACCATGTCCGCCGCCTGGCGACAAGCCGCACCGCTATCAGATCACGGTATTCGCCGTTGACGTCGATAAGCTTCCGAATGCCAAGGACCATTCAGCATCCGCGGCACTGGTCGGTTTCGATCTGCACTTCCACACGCTCGGAAAGGCTACCCTGACCGGTCTCTATGGCCGGTGAGGGGGCGCGGGAGGGATTCGCCAGGCGCATAGGCTGGGTTAGGTTAGCCCTGCGGCTGCGCGAAGCGCAGTCCGCTCGGCGTAACCCGCCTCTTTGTTTTCCGCGCATTGAGAGAAGTGGTGGGTTACGCTTCGCTAACCCACCCTACGAACCTGCGCTCGCTCACCCCTTGGGCGGCGCGAGCGGCTGGACGATCTCCTTGAACGGCGCCAGCGCCTCGCAGCGGTCGGCATGCGCTGACAGCGCCGGATAGCGCGCGAGATCGAACAGCGGCGGGTGCGCTTCGCGGGTGAAGCGGACGACGCAGGCGACCACGACGTCGGCGTGGCCGATGCGGTCACCCAGCCAGTACGGCGTCGTCACCTTGGCGCGCTCGGCTTCCAGCACCTTCAACACGTCTGCGATCTGTGCCTGGCAACGTTCAACCCACAGCGCGAGCTGTTCTTTCCGCAGCACGCGCTCGTAGAGCAGGCTGACCGCCTTGTCGCCGAGACCGCCCGCCAACGCGCAGATGCGCAAATGCCGTCGGCGCTCGACGCCGCTGCGCGGCAGCATCGCTTTCTCCGGCCCGACGAGTTCGTCGAGATAGTCGAGGATGATCGTGCTCTCGATCAGTCCCTCGCCATCGTCGAGCACCAGCGTCGGCACGCGGCGCAGCGGATTGTACGGCGCAATCTTGTCGGCATCGCCGAAGGTCGACCACGGCTTGTGCTCGAAGGCGATGCCATAAAGCTTCAGCGCAATCGCGACACGGCGGACGAAGGGAGAATCATACTGGCCGATCAGGAACATGGCTTGCACCTCTACACGTTTTCCTCGATAGCACGTTTCACCGCTACGATCGCCGCCTCGTTGCGACGGTACATCGTCCACTGCTTGACGCGCTTGGCGCGCACGAGCTTCGCAGCCGCCAGCACCCGCATGTGCTCGCTCACGGTCGGCGCACTCACGCCGAGTTTCTCCGCGATCAGGAGACCGCAGACGCCATCCTCGACCAGGTCTCCGTCAACCTGCTCTCGAAAATGTTTTCGTGGCTCGCGGAGCCATTCCAGGATCTGCAGGCGCCGCTCATTGGCCAGCGCCCGCAACACGATCGCGATTTTCATTTAGTCATTTTGCTAATTACCTAATTGATGTCAACCCCGCGACGCGCTATCAAGGTAGCCATCATGACAGCAGCAACAGGCATTACACGCGAGCGGATTGCGGCGACCGAGGCCGTGATCCGCCCGCATGTCCGGCGCACACCGCTCCTGAAGGCCAATCTGGCTGATTTTGGCCAGCCCGATCAGCCCGTCACCTTCAAGCTTGAGATGTTGCAGCATTCCGGATCGTTCAAGGCGCGGGGTGCCTTTGCGAACCTGTTGCTGCGGCAGGTGCCGAAAGCCGGCGTCGTTGCGGCGTCCGGCGGCAATCACGGCGCCGCGGTGGCCTATGCTGCGCAACGGCTTGGCGTGCCAGCTAAGATCTTCGTGCCGGAGATCACGTCGCCTGCGAAGGTGGAGCGGATCAGGGGCTATGGCGCGCAGCTCGTGATCGCGGGCAGCCGTTATGCAGATGCGCTTGCGGCGAGCGAAGCGCATGTCGAGCGCACGGGCGCGATGGCGGTTCACGCCTACGATCAGGCCGAGACGCTGCTCGGCCAGGGCAGCGTCGGACTGGAGCTCGAAGCGGACGCTCCCGACATCGATACGCTTCTGGTCGCCGTCGGCGGCGGAGGGCTGATCGGCGGCATTGCGGCATGGTACGCCGGCAAGACACGTGTCGTCGCGATCGAGCCGGAGCAATCACCGACCTTGCATGCCGCGTTCGCGGCGAGAGGACCGGTCGATGCGCCGGCCGGCGGCATTGCCGCCGACAGCCTTGCGCCGCGCCGCGTCGGGCAATTGATGTTTCCGATCGCGCAGGCCTATGTCGAGCGGGTCGTTCTGGTCAGCGATGACGCGATCCGGCAGGCGCAGGCGTACCTTTGGTCAAGCTTGCGCGTGGTGGCCGAGCCCGGCGGCGCGGCCGCGTTCGCCGCGCTACTCTCCGGCCGCTATCGTCCCTCACCTGGCGAACGGGTCGCGGTGCTGATCTGCGGCGCCAACACCGCGGCGGTGAACTTCGACAGCTAGTTGGGAGTTTGCATGATGGGGATCGAGCTTTCGTTCTCATGCGAAACGGGAGGTGTCTTGAACGCGTAGCCTGCATGCAGCGAAACCGAGTGCGGGGAAACGTCACCCCGGATTACGCTGCGCTCCATCCGGGCTACAGGTCCAAACCATCACTCGATGATCGGCACATGCCTTGCAGCCGTGCGCGGCACCGTGCCGTCGAGGCGCGGGTCGTCGGCGATCTCGATCTGATAACGGAAGGCGCGGAAGCCTGAGCGCTGGTAGAAGGCGAGCGCTGAGGGATGATCGAAGGTGCAAGTGTGCACCCAGACGCGGCGCAAGTCGCGAGACCACGCGAGCTCCATCGCGCGGTTCATCAGGAAACGCGCAGCGCCAGTTCCGATCAATCCTGCAGTGACGCCGAAATAGACCAGCTCGCACTGGCCGGCCTCGCGGAAATCCAGCTCCAGCAGACCTTCGTCGCGACCGTCCACGACCAGCGCATGGATTTCTATTCCCGGCGCGTGGATGACCGCGGCAAGCTCCGCCTCGTTCATGCGTCCCCGCGAGAACCACAGCCATTCTTCGCCGACGCGGCGGTAGAGATCGCGGTACCAGTAGAGCGCTGGAGCGTCGACTTTGCGCAGGGTCCACGTACGGGAAGGATCATCCCGGTGCATGGGCCGCGCGGTCATCTCCAGATGGGTGACGACCGTGGCGATCTTCCCGCTCGGCACGTCCGAATAGCCGTCGGGGAGGATCATTCGCCGCTCACTCTCCCTCGTCGCTCGCGAGCACGCCCTTCACCGCGCGGGCCCAGCCGGCGAGCTTCCGCTCGCGCGTCGCCTGGCTCATGCTCGGCTTGAAGCGGTGCTCGAGGCGCCAGTTGTCGGCGAATTGCGTCGGCTCGGGATAGACGCCGGCATTGAGGCCGGCGAGATAGGCCGCGCCCAGTGCCGTGGTCTCCTGGATCACGGGGCGGTCGACCGGTGCATCCAAGAGATCGGCGAGACGCTGCATGGTCCAGTCCGACGCCGTCATGCCACCGTCGACGCGCAAGACCACGCTCGCCGTCTCCGAGCTCGGCCAGTCCGCGCGCATCGCAGCCCAGAGATCGAAGGTCTGGTAACAGACGCTCTCCAGCGCGGCATGGGCGAGCTCAGCCGGGCCGGTGTTGCGGGTCAGGCCGAACAGCGCGCCGCGCACGCGCGGATTCCAGTACGGTGCGCCCATGCCGACGAAGGCCGGCACGAGATAGACGCTTTGCATGGAATCGGACTGGTCCGCGAGCGGGCCGGTTTCGGCCGCGTGCTTGATGATGCCGAGGCCGTCGCGCAGCCATTGCACCGCGCTGCCGGCAACGAAGATCGAGCCTTCGAGGGCGTAGGTGCGTTTTCCGTCGAGCTGATAGGCGATGGTGGTGAGGAGCTTGTTCTTCGAGGCCACCGGCGTGGTGCCGGTGTTGAGCAGGGCGAAGCAGCCGGTGCCGTAGGTCGACTTCATCATGCCCGGACGGAAGCAGGCCTGGCCGATGGTCGCGGCCTGCTGGTCGCCGGCGATGCCGCAGATCGGTATAGCGCCGCCGAACAGGTCCGGGGTGGTCTCGCCGAAGCGGAAGGAGGAGTCTTTCACCTCAGGGAGCATCGAGCGCGGCACGCCGATCAGCTCCAAGAGCTCGTCGTCCCATTCGCCGGTATGGATGTTGAACAGCAGCGTGCGCGAGGCGTTGGTAGCATCCGTCGCATGCACCTTGCCGCCGGTCAGCCGCCAGAGCAGGTAGCAATCGACCGTGCCGAACATCAGTTCGCCGCGCGCGGCCCGCGCACGGGCGCCGGGGACGTTGTCGAGAATCCAGGCGACCTTGGTGCCGGAGAAATAGGGATCGATAATCAGGCCGGTCTTCTCTGAGATCCGCGGCTCGTGGCCTTCGGCCTTGAGCTTCGAGCAGATATCGGCGGTGCGGCGGTCCTGCCAGACGATGGCGCGGTGCACGGCCTGGCCGGTGGCGCGATCCCACACCACGGTGGTCTCGCGCTGGTTGGTGATGCCGATGGCGGCAACGTCCTTGGCGGTGACGCCGGCGCTCTGGAGCGCGTCGCGACAGACCATCACGGTCGAGGTCCAGATGTCCTCCGGCTCATGCTCGACCCAGCCCGAGGCCGGGAAATGCTGCGGAAACTCGGCTTGCGCCTTCGCCGCGATGGAAATGTCGCTGCGAAACACGATGGCGCGCGAGGAGGTGGTGCCCTGATCGATGGCGAGGACGAAAGACATGGAGGCTACCTTGGGCTTTCCCCGATTAAGGGAGGTTCTTGTGTCGCGCCCAAGAAAGGGGATTGGACGGGGAAGGTCAAGGTAGCTCTCCCCTACCCTCCCCTGTATGGGGCAGCAGCTCCGCTGTTTCCTCTCACTCAGTCGTCATCGCCCGGCTTGACCGGGCGATCCAGTACTCGGCGGCAGAAGTTGCGTGAATGAACTGCCGCTGCGGGGTACTGGATGCCCCGGTCAAGCCGGGGCATGACAGTCATCGTGTGACTAGATCAGCCCGCCAGCATCCGCCACGCGGCGCTGGTGATATTCGGTGTCGCCGAACGTGTTCTCGATCATGGTCAGGCGCTTGAAGTAGTGGCCGATCTTCGCCTCCATGGTCATGCCGATGCCGCCGTGGAGCTGGATCGACTGCTGGCCGACGAACTTCAGCGACTTGCCGATCTGCACCTTGGCCGCCGCGATCGCGTTGGAGCGCTCCTTGGCGTCCTCGAAATCACCAGCCATGGCCGCGAACATCGACATCGAGCGCGCCTGTTCGGCGGCCACGAACATGTCGGAGGCGCGGTGCTGGAGGCTCTGGAACGAGCCGATCGCCACACCGAACTGCTTTCGCGTCTTGATGTACTCGACGGTGGTCTTGAGCGACTCATCCATCAGGCCGACCGCTTCGGCGCAGAGCGCGATGCGGGCTTCATCGACGACGCGCTCGATCAGCGCAAGGGAATCCTCGGGGTCACCGATCGCAGCATCGGCGCCGACCTCGACACCGGTGAGGGTGATGTCGGCAGCGTGCAGACCGTCCTGCGTCGGGTATGACTTCTTGGCAACACCCTTGGCGTTCGCCGGCACGAGGAACACGCCGATGCCGCTTTTGTCGCGGCGGTCGCCGTTGGTGCGGGCGGTGACGACAAGCGTGTCGGCGTTCTCGCCGTTCAGCACGACGAATTTTTCGCCGTCGATGACCCAGCCGCTGCCCTTCTTCTTCGCCGTGGTCCCGACATCGAAGAGATCGTAGCGCGAGTTCTTCTCGAGCTGCGCAAACGCGAGCGTCTGGCTGCCCTCGATGATGCCGGGCAGGTGCGCGGCCTTCTGCGCGTCCGAGCCGCCATGGCGCAGGAAGCCGCCGCCGATCACGACGGTTGCGAGATACGGCTCGAGCACGAGCGCCTTGCCGAGCGCTTCCATCACGATCATGGTCTCGACGCCTCCGCCACCGAAGCCGCCATCGGCCTCCGCGAACGGCAGGCCCAAGAGGCCCTGCTCGGCGAGCTTGCCCCAGATGGCTTTGCTCCAGCCGCCCTTCTCGGCCATGTATTTCTTGCGACTCTCGAAATCGTAGGAGTCGGTCAAGAGGCCGTCGACACTGTCCTTGAGAAGCCGCTGCTCCTCGGTCAAATCAAAATCCATCTGTCTCTCCAAAAATCGACGCAGGGTTCTGTCCGCCTGCCGTCGCCTTACCCTTAGACGTCATCCCCGCGAAGGCGGGGATCCAGTAAACGCAACCGCCTGCCGTAATCACGAGCGGCACGGCGTACTGGGTCCCCCGCTTTCGCGGGGGACGACACCGCTTGTGCGTCCCTCAGTCCCTCAAAGCCCCAGCACCGCCTTGGCGATGATGTTGCGCTGGATCTCGTTGGAGCCGCCGTAGATCGAGACCTTGCGATTGTTGAAGTAGCTCGGCGCGATCTGGGCGGTCCAGTCCATGGCTTCGTTCGAACCGTCGTCGCCATGGATGTCGTAGGGCGCGGCGAACGGGCCGATGACCTCCATGAGCAGCTCGGTCGTGGTCTGCTGGATCTCGGAGCCCTTGATCTTCAGCACCGAGGACGCCGGATTGGGCTTGCCCTTGCCGTGCTTGCCCTCATCGGCGACGACACGAAGCTGCGTGAGCTCCAGCGCCTTCAGCTCGATCTCGCAGGCCGCGAGCTTCTCGCGGAAGGCAGCATCCTGGATGATCGGCTTGCCGCCGGACTCGACCTTGGAGGCCAGCTCCTTGATGCGACGGATGCGCTCCTTGGAGACGCCCACGCGCGCAATCCCGGTACGCTCGTTGCCGAGCAGGAATTTTGCGTAGTCCCAGCCCTTGTTCTCCTCGCCGATCAGGTTCTCGTAGGGTACCTCGACGTCGTCGAAGAAGACTTCGTTGACCTCGACGCCGCCGTCGATCGTCTGGATCGGGCGCACGGTCACGCCCTTCGACTTCATGCTGAAGACGATGAACGAAATGCCCATCTGCTTCTTGGCCGACGGATCGGTGCGGCATAGGCAGAAGATCATGTCGGCGTGCTGGGCGAGCGTGGTCCAGGTCTTCTGGCCGTTGACGATCCACTTGTCGCCCTTGCGCTCGGCCTTGGTCTTCAGCGAAGCGAGGTCCGAACCGGAGCCGGGCTCGGAGAAGCCCTGGCACCACCAGTCGTCGACATTGGCAATGCGCGGCAGATACTGCTTCTTCTGCTCCTCATTGCCAAAGGTATAGATGACCGGGCCCACCATGCTGACGCCGAAGGCGAGCGGCTGCGGCGCCGGATAGGACTGCAGCTCCTCGTTGAAGATGTAGTGCTGCACGCTGGTCCAGCCAGTGCCACCATATTGCTTCGGCCAGTGGCTGACGCCCCAACCCTTCTTGTTGAGGATGCGCCACCACGTCACCATCTCGTCCTTCGAGAGGTGGCGGCCCTCGACCAGCTTGCGCCGCGTATCCGGCGGCACGTTGTCGCGGAAGAACTGCCGCACTTCCTCGCGAAACGCCTGCTCTTCCTTCGTGAATGCGAGATCCATCGGATCCTCCTGTGAGCCTTATTCTCTATTCGTCATTCCGGGGCGCGCGAAGCGAGCCCGGAATCCAGAAGTTGTGAAGCGAGGTTCCGGGTTCATTCGCTTGTCGCGAATGTCCAGGCACGACGGTGAACTACTGCAACACCTCAAACAACCCGGCCGCGCCCATGCCGCCGCCGACGCACATGGTGACGACCGCGTATTTGGCCTTGCGGCGGCGGCCTTCGATCAAGGCGTGGCCGGTCAGCCGCGCGCCCGACATGCCGTAGGGATGGCCGACCGAGATCGCGCCGCCATCGACGTTGATCTTGTCGGGATCGATGCCGAGCTTGTCTCGGCAATAGAGCACCTGCACGGCGAACGCCTCGTTCAATTCCCAGAGACCGATGTCGTCGACGGTGAGTCCGTGACGCTTGAGCAGCCGCGGCACGGCGAAGACCGGGCCGATGCTCATCTCGTCCGGCTCGCAGCCGGCCGAGACGAAGCCGCGGAAGATGCCGAGCGGCTTCAGGCCGCGCTTGGCCGCTTCCTTGTCGCTCATGATCACCGACGCACTGGCACCGTCGGAGAGCTGGCTGGCATTGCCGGCGGTGACGGTAAAGCCTTCGCCGCGCACCGGCTTCAGGCCGGCGAGGCCTTCGGCGGTGGTTTCGGGGCGCGGACCTTCGTCCTGCGACAGCGTGACATCCTTGAAGGAGACCTCACCGGTCGCCTTGTCGGTCACGGCCATCTTGGTCGTGATCGGCGCGAGCTCGTCCTTGAACTTGCCCCCCTGCTGCGCAGCCGCAGTGCGGCGCTGGCTCTCGAGCGAATATTCGTCTTGGCGTTCGCGCGAGATGCCATAGCGCTTCGCCACGACCTCAGCCGTGTCGATCATCGGCATATAGACCTCGCCCTTGATCTTGAGCAGCGCCGGATCCTGGGCGTGAAAGGCGTTCATCTTGTCGTTCTGCACCAGCGAGATCGACTCGCCGCCGCCGCCGACCGCGATCTCGACGCCATCAAAAATCACCGAGCGCGCGGCAAGCGCGATCGCCTGGAGACCGGAGGCGCACTGCCGATCGATCGTGGTGCCGGCGACGGTGACGGGAAGGCCGGCACGCAGCAGCGCCTTGCGCGCGATGTTGCCGCCGGTCGAGCCCTGCTGGAGGGCAGCGCCCATCACGACGTCCTCGATCTCCTTCGGATCGACCTTCGCGCGCGCGACCGCCTCGCCGATGGCGTGGCCGAGCAGCGTCGCGCCCTCGGTGTTGTTGAGCGCGCCGCGATAGGCCTTGCCGATTGGCGTGCGGGCGGTGGAAACGATGACGGCGTCGGTCACGAGCGGACTCCTGTAGTGCTTTGTTGGGTGGATTGAGATGGTTTCTGCTGCTGGCGCAATTCGTGGCGCGACAGCTTGCCGACCGGCGTGCGCGGCAGCTCGTCGACGAACTCGACCGCCGCCGGCAATTCATGCTTGCCGACCTTGCCAGTGAGGAAGCTGCGAAGATCGTCGATGGAGAACGGCTTTGCGTCCGGCTTGAGCTTGATGAAAGCCTTTGCCGCCTCGCCGCGATACTGATCGGAAATGCCGATGACGATGACCTCGTGCACGCCCGGGTGCGTATAGATCGCCTGCTCGATCATCTGCGGATAGACGTTGAAGCCGCCGGAGATGATCATGTCCTTCTTGCGGTCGACCAGGAAGAAATAGCCGTCCGTATCCCGATAACCGATGTCGCCGGTGAGGAAGCGGCCGTCGGCAAAGGACTCCGCGCTCTCCTTCGGCTTGTTCCAGTAACCCTTGGTGACGTTCGGGCCCTTGATGCGGATCTCGCCGACTTCACCCGGCGGCAGCACGTTCGTGGGATCGTCGAGCGAGACCACGTCGAGTTCGATGCCGGGCAGCATCAACCCGATCGAGCCCGGCTTTTCCGGGCCGGCGGGCGGATGGCCGGTGCCGGGCGAGCAGGTCTCGGTCATGCCCCAGCCGCTCTTGAGCTTCTTGCCGACCTTGCGCTCGAAGAAGTTCGCGACCTCCACGGGCAGCGGCGCACCGCCGGAGCCGATGGCGTTGAGCGAGGAGAAATCGCGTTTGTCCAGATCAGGGAGCGCCGCGATCGCGATCCACATCGTCGGCACACCCGGAAAGTAGGTCGCGCGCTTGACCTCGATGTCGCGCATGACAGCCTCGACGTCGAACCGCTGGTGCAGCGAGATCAGATTGCCGCGGCGAAGCGAGGACAACAGAACGACGGTGAGCGCGTAGATATGGAACAGCGGCAGCACACAGATCACGCGCTCGATGACATTGCCGCGCGCGGCGCGGGCCGGTTTGCCCCAGACGTCGTAGATCGACACGGCCGAGGTGAGATTGCCGTGCGTGAGCATCGCGCCTTTCGGCAGGCCGGTGGTGCCACCGGTATATTGCAGCAACGCGACATCGTCGGCCGTGACGGCAGGCCATTGCGCCGGCCTGGTCGCGCCCTCGATGAAGGTCTTGAAGGTAACGATCCTGGGATCGGCGGGGATCGCGGCTTGCGGCGTGCCGACCTTGCCCCAATGATCATCCTCACAGACGACCAAGCGGTCGATCAGGCCCTTCTCCAGGAATTTCAGTGCCGTCGGCAGCAGCGCCGCGAGGTTGGAAGTCACCAGCACGCGCGAACCGGAGTCGGAGACCTTGTGCGTCAGGGCGATCTCGCCGTCGAGCGGCGACAGGTGCGCGACGCGGCTGCCTGCCTTCAGCGCGCCGAAGAAATTGACGGGATGGTCGGGCGTGTTGCCGAGGAACAGCGCAACGGAAGAGCCCTTGCCGCATCCGGCGCGCAGGAAGGCAGCGGCGGCCGTTTCCGCCATCGCTTCGAGCTCGCTGTAGCTGATCGGGCGATCGCGGAATTCGAGCGCGGCGCGCGCGCCGAAGTCGGCGGCCGCTTTTGAGAGGAGATCAGGCAACGTACCCTGGGAAATCGCGTCGTCCCAATGCACGCCTTCGGGATAAAACTGTTCGCCGGGATGGGTCATTGAATCGAATTACCGTGAGGTGAGCACGCAGGCTGGGCTCCCTTCCCCCTTGCGGGGAAGGGTTGGGGAAGGGGGTAGCCACAAGTGCTGAACTCTCCCGGGGCTATCCTCCTCCCTGCCCCTCCCCCGCAAGGGGGGAGAGAACGGAGAGAGCGCCGCCGGAACGACAGACGACTCGTGGCAAACCCCATCACGCCGCTTTCGACTCTGCTGCGAGCGAGGCGAAGGTCTTGCCTTCGGCCGCCAGCCTCTTCAGCAACGGCGCGGGCTCGAGGCTCGGGTCGTTGGTCTCCTTGGCATAGACCGACAGGCGGTCGGCGATGTGCTTGAGGCCAACCGTGTCGGCCCAGTACATCGGGCCGCCGCGATAGATCGGCCAGCCATAGCCATAGAGCCAGACCACATCGATATCCGACGGACGCGCGGCGATGCCTTCTTCGAGGATCTTCGCGCCTTCGTTGATCATCGGGTACATCATGCGCTCGAGGATCTCCTCGTCGCTGACGACGCGCTTCTTGCGCCCCAAGCGCAGCAGCGTCTCGTCGATCAGCTTCTCGACCTCTGGATCGGGCAGCGGCGCGCGGGAGCCGGCTTCATACCTGTAGTAGCCCTTGCCGGTCTTCTGGCCGAAGCGGCCAGCTTCGCACAGCGCGTCGGCGATTTCCGACTTGATGCCGCGATCCTTCCGCGAGCGCCAGCCGATATCGAGACCGGCGAGATCGCCCATCGCGAACGGACCCATAGGCATGCCGAACTTCGTCACGACGGCATCGACCTGCTGCGGCAGCGCGCCTTCGAACAGCAGCTTCTCCGCTTGCTTGCCGCGCTGCGCCAGCATGCGGTTGCCGACAAACCCGTCGCAGACCCCGACCACGGCCGGCACCTTCGCGATCTTGCGCGCGATGGTGACGGCGGTCACCAGCGCATCCGGCGCGGTCTTGTCGGCGCGCACGATCTCGCACAGCTTCATGACGTTGGCCGGCGAGAAGAAGTGCATGCCGAGCACGTCCTGCGGACGCTTGGTCGACTTGGCAATCTCGTCGATGTTGAGATACGAGGTGTTTGAGGCGAGCACGGCGCCCGGCTTGACGTATTGATCGAGCTTGCCGAACACCTCTTTCTTCACCGCCATGGTCTCGAACACGGCTTCGATGACGAGGTCGGCATTGCCGACATTCTCGATGCCGACGACGCCATTGATCAGCGCCATGCGCTTGGCGGGCGCGTCCGCCGGGATGCCGCCGCGGGCCGCGGTCGCTTCCCAGTTCTTCTGCATGATGCCCATGCCGCGCTTGAGCTGCTCCTCGCCGGTCTCGATCAGGGTGACGGGGATGCCGGCATTGGCAAAGGACATCGCGATGCCGCCGCCCATCGTGCCGGCACCGAGGATGGCGACCCGCTCCACGGGACGCGACTTCGTGCCCTCGGGCACGCCCGCGATCTTGTTGGCCTCACGCTCGGCGAAGAAGGCGTAGCGCTGCGCCTTGGACTGGTCGCTGGTGACGAGCTTCAGGAAGGTTTCGCGCTCCTTCTTCAGGCCCTCATCGAACGGCAGATCGATGGCGTAGCCGACGGCATCGGCTGCGGCGAACGGCGCTTCCAGGCCGCGCGACTTCTTGGTCATGGCGGCAACCGCATTGGTGAAGATCGAGCGGTCGGCCTTGGCGGCCGCAATCTTGCTGTCGTCATCACGCAACTTGCGGAGCGGACGCTTCTCGGCGAGCAGCTTGCGGGTGAAGGCTTCACCGCCGGCCGCCGGACCTTCGACGATCTCCTCGATCAGCCCGTTCTTCAGCGCCTCCGCCGCGCCGATCGGATCACCGGCCACGATCATCTTGACCGCAAGCTCCGGGCCGACCGCGCGCGGCAGGCGCTGGGTACCGCCAGCGCCAGGCAGCAGGCCAAGCTTCACCTCGGGCAGGCCGAGCTTGGCCTCCTTGGTCGCGACACGGAAGTGACAGGCCAGCGCAACCTCGAGGCCGCCGCCAAGCGCGGTGCCATGGATCGCGGCGACGACGGGCTTGGGCGAATTCTCGATCTCGGCGAGGACGTCATTGAGCGCGGGCGGCTTCGGCGGCTTGCCGAACTCGGTGATGTCTGCGCCGGCGATGAAGGTGCGGCCCGCGCAAGTCAGCACGATGCCTTTGATGGCGGGATCGGCGACAGCCTGCTTGACGCATTCCAGGATCCCGCCGCGCACGGCCGCACTGAGCGCGTTCACCGGAGGGCTGTTGACCGTGACGACCCCGATCTCGTCATGACGCTCAAGCTTGACCACTTCGCTCACGGCATACCCTCCGGTTAAGGATTTACTTTTGTTTCAATTTCGCAGTGCGGAATTTAATTCCGCATCTTGACGGCAGGGTTATTTTGAAGCACGTGGCTTGTCAACGACTCCGCGCAAGAAGCAGATCAGGGATGAAGCGTACAGGAAAGAAACCAGCGACCGATCGGAACTTCGTCGTCGCGCTTTCCCGCGGGCTCGATGTATTGCGCGCGTTCCAACCCAACGACGGGCTTCTTGGCAATCAGGAGATCGCGGCCCGCACGAACTTGCCCAAGCCAACCGTGTCGCGGCTGACCTATACGTTGACGAAGCTCGGTTATCTTACACCGGTTCCCCGCTTCGAAAAGTACCAGCTCGCGCCCGCCGCTCTGGCGCTCGGTTATGCGGCGCTGGCCAATCTCGGCATTCGACATCTGTCCGAGCCGTTTCGCGAGGAAGTGATGCGCGCCACGGGCGGCGCAGTCGCTGTCGGCGGGCGCGATCGCCAGAGCATGATCTATTTCGGGCAGAGCCGGGGCAGCGAGACGGTTGGCGTTCAACTTGACGTCGGCTCCCGCGTGCCGATTGCAACCAGTGCGATGGGGCGCGCCTATTTCTGGGCGCTGGACGAAGAGGAACGCGCTTCCCTCCTGCGCGATCTGCGCGAACATTACGGCAGCCGCTGGCCGAAATTGCGCGACGGGTTAGAGCGGTCCGGCGAGACCGTCGCGAAATACGGCTTCGCGATTTCGGTCGGCGACTGGCACGACGACATCGGCGCCGCTGGCGTTGCGCTCAGGCTGAACGACGGAACCGGGCCCTACGCTTTCAACTGCGGCGCTCCCGCATTCCGCTTCACGGAAGAGCGCCTGATCACCGACATTGGACCACGTCTCTTGGCGATGGTAAGGAACATCGAAGCGGCGCTCGGGGGAATGACGCCGCAATTCAAAAAAGAAGCCGGCAAGAAGCTGAAATCAGGAGGAAAAGTTGCACGTGTGGCCGAGGGGATCAGATAGCCATCGTCGTTGCAGAGGGCGCTTCGTGTCGCCCTTCGGCCCACTCAACGGTGTGGGCGAGACGAGATGACGCAGGCACAGCTCGCGCAGGGGAATTCTCCTCTGCTCGCGGTTCGCGACGTCAGCGTCGTGTTCGGCGGCATCGTCGCGCTCAACGGCGTGTCCTTTGACATGCACAAGGGCCAGATCCTCGGATTGATCGGCCCCAACGGTGCCGGCAAGACCACGCTGTTCAATTGCCTTTCCCGGCTCTACCAGCCCTCGTCCGGCGACATCCTGATGGAAGGCGCGAGCATCCTGACGCGCCCGCCGCACCGGATCGCCGAGATCGGCATCGGCCGTACCTTCCAGAACGTGGCACTGTTCCCCAACCTGTCGGTGATGGACAATGTGCGCGTAGGCACGCATGCGCGCACCTCCAGCGACATCGTCAGCGACTCGCTTCGCCTCGCCTGGGTTCGCCGCAGCGAGTCGAGCGTCAACAAGAAGGTGCACGAGATCCTCGCTTATCTCGACCTCGAGGACGTCGCCCACACCACCGTCTCCGGCCTGCCCTTCGGCACGCAGAAGCGCGTCGAGCTGGCGCGGGCGCTGGCGGCGGATCCCAAAATCCTGCTGCTCGACGAGCCGGCCGGCGGTCTCAACCATGAAGAGGTCTATGTGCTCGGCGACCTCATCCGCCGCATCCGCGACGACCGTCACATGACCGTGCTGCTGGTCGAGCACCACATGGGCCTCGTGATGTCGATCGCCGACCACGTCGTGGCGCTGAATTTCGGCAAGAAGCTCGCGGAAGGCACGCCCGCCCAGGTGCAGGCGGATCCCGACGTCATCAAGGCCTATCTCGGGAGCAAGGACCAATGACGATGCTGCTCAACGTCAAGGACCTGCGCGCCTATTACGGCCAGGTGCAGGCCCTTCACGGCCTGTCCTTTTCGCTCAACGAGGGCTCGCTGACCACGCTCCTAGGGGCCAACGGCGCCGGCAAGACCACCACGCTCCGCGCGATCTGCAACATGGTGCGCTCCACCGGCGCGATCGAGTTCGACGGCAAGCCGCTCGGCAGCCGCTCGACCGAGAACATCGTGCGCTTCGGCATCGCGCATGTGCCGCAGGGCCGCGGCACCTTCACCAACATGACGGTGGAGGAAAATCTTCAGCTCGGGGCCATCACCCGCAAGGACAATGCCGGCATCGTCTCCGACATCGAGCGCATGTATGCGCATTTCCCGGTCCTGAAGCAGCGGCATACCCAGCAGGCTGGCACGCTCTCGGGCGGCGAACAGCAGATGCTCGCGGTTGCCCGTGCGCTGATGCTGCGGCCCCGCCTGATGCTGCTGGACGAGCCGTCCTTTGGACTTGCGCCGCTCGTCGTGCGCGACCTCTTCAAGATCCTCGGCAAGATCAACCGCGAGGACAAGGTCACGATCCTGGTGGTCGAGCAGAACGCCCAGCTCGCGCTCGAGCTCGCCGACCAGGCCTATGTGATCGAGACCGGCCGTATCGTGATGTCGGGCCATGCCAAGGACATCGCGAACAACGAAGACATCCGCAAATCCTATCTGGGTTACTGAGGGAGCCGGGACGATGGAGCTGTTCACCAACCAGGTCCTGGCCGGGATTGCGACCGGCGCGATCTATGCCTGCATGGCGCTCGCGGTGGTCATGATCTACCAGGCGATCGACCATCTCAACTTCGCGCAAGGCGAGATGGCGATGTTTGCGACCTTCATCTCCTGGCAGCTGATGCAATGGGGCGTGCCCTATTGGGCCGCCTTCGTGATCACGCTGGCGTTCGCCTTTGTCGGCGGCATCGCGATCGAGCGCATCCTGTTCAAGCCGCTGGCGAAAGCGCCGATCCTGACCAACGTCGCCGGTTTCATCGCACTGTTTGCCATCATCAACTCCTCGGCCGGCCTGATCTGGGACTTCACCATCAAGCAATACCCGACCCCATTCGGCTCCTCGCCGTTCCTCGGCAGCCAGCTCATCTCGACCCACCAGGCCGGCATGATCGGCGTGACCCTGCTGCTGCTGATCGCTCTGTTCTTCTTCTTCCAGTACACGCGGATCGGCCTCGCCATGCGGGCGGCGGCCTCGCTGCCTGAATCGGCGCGGCTCGTCGGTATCAATACGAGCTGGATGATCGCGCTCGGCTGGGGCATGGCATCGGCGATCGGCGCGATCGCCGGCATGCTGATCGCACCGGTGGTGTTCCTCGAGCCCAACATGATGGGCGGCGTCCTGATCTACGGCTTTGCCGCGGCCGTGCTCGGCGGCCTGTCGAGCCCGTTCGGCGCGGTGGTCGGCGGCTTCCTGGTCGGAATCTTCGAGAACCTCGCGGGCACCTATATCCCCGGCGTCGGCAATGAGCTGAAGCTCCCGATCGCGCTTGCACTGATCATTTCCGTCCTGGTCGTCAAACCCGCTGGCCTGTTCGGCCGGCACATCGTCAAGCGAGTTTGATCATGAGCGCAGCAGAAGAAGTCGTTGGCGAAGGCCACGAGGCGGTCGAGGCCGTTCCGAAGCGGGCCATGACGCTGAGCACGACCACCTCGCTGGTGGTGCTGGCAGCGCTCCTGATCGTTCCGCTGTTCGCCAAGAACTTCATCATCTTCCAGTTGACGATGCTCCTGATCTACGGGCTCGCGGTGCTGGCGCTGAACATCCTGACGGGTGGCTCGGGTCAGTTTTCGCTCGGCCAGAGCGCGTTCTATGCCGTCGGGGCCTACGTCACGGCGGTGCTGATGGAGCAGTTCAACGTCAACTATGCGCTGACGCTGCCGGTCGCCGGCGTGGTCTGCTTCGGCTTCGGCTTCCTGTTCGGCCAGCCGGCGCTGCGACTCTCCGGCGTCTATCTCGCGCTTGCGACCTTCGCGCTCGCGACCGCCATGCCGCAGCTCCTGAAGCTGAACTTCCTCGAGCACTGGACCGGCGGCGTCCAGGGCCTCGTCGTCACCAAGCCGGACGCCCCGTTCGGCCTGCCGATGGGCCAGGACATGTGGCTGTACTACTTCACGCTCGTGGTCACGCTCGCGATCTACATCTTCTCGGTGAACCTGTTGCGCTCCCGCTCGGGGCGCGCCTTCATGGCAATCCGCGACAACGAGATCGCAGCCTCGTCGATGGGCGTCAATGTCGCGCTATACAAGACGCTGGCCTTCGGTGTCTCCGCCGGCATCACCGGCGTCGCCGGCGGCCTCAGCGCAATCGCGGTGCAGTTCGTCGCGCCTGACAGCTACAACATCACGCTCGCGATCTCGCTGTTCCTCGGCATGGTCGTCGGCGGTGTCGGCTGGCTGCCCGGCTCGTTCGTCGGCGCGGCTTTCATCATTTTCGTGCCGAACATAGCGGAGGGCATCTCCAAGGGACTCTCGGGCGCAGTGTTCGGCGTGCTGCTGTTCCTCGTCATCTACCTCGTGCCACATGGCGCAAGGCAGGTCGCGATCGTCAGCCAACAGTTGATTGGCAAACTCAAGAAGAACTGAAACGCTAAAAAGGAGACTGAATTGCTGTCTAGAAGAATACTTGGAATCGCCGTGGTCGTAACGGCGGTCGCAACGATCACCTCCGGCGCAGCACTCGCCCAAAAGAAATACGATACCGGCGCGACCGACACCGAGATCAAGATCGGCAACATCATGCCGTATAGTGGTCCGGCCTCCGCCTACGGCGTCATCGGCAAGACCGAAGAAGCCTATTTCAAGATGATCAACGAGAAGGGCGGCATCAACGGTCGCAAGGTCAACTTCGTCACCTATGACGACGCGTACTCGCCGCCGAAGGCGGTCGAGCAGGTCCGCAAGCTCGTCGAGAGCGACGAGGTGCTGGCCGTGTTCAACCCGCTCGGCACGCCCTCCAACACCGCGATCCAGAAATATCTCAACGCCAAGAAGATTCCGCAGCTGTTCGTCGCGACCGGCGCCACCAAGTGGAACGATCCGAGGAATTTCCCCTGGACCATGGGCTGGCAGCCCTCCTACCAGAGCGAAGCGCAGATCTACGCGAAGTGGCTCTTGAAGGAGAAACCCGACGCCAAGGTCGCGGTGCTCTATCAGAACGACGATTTCGGCAAGGACTATCTCAAGGGCACCAAGGACGGGTTCGGCGGCAAGGCCTCGAACATCATCATGGAGGAGAGCTATGAGGTGTCCGAGCCGTCGATCGACGGCCATATCGTCAAGATCAAGGCCGCCAATCCGGACGTGCTCGTGATCTACGCGACGCCGAAATTCGCCGCCCAGGCCATCAAGAAGGTGGCCGAGCTTTCCTGGAAACCCCTCCAGATCGTCACCAACGTGTCGAGCTCGGTCGGTGGTGTGATGAAGCCGGCCGGCCTTGAAAACTCGCAAGACATCCTGTCTGCCACTTACGGCAAGGACGCCGGCGACCCGCAGTGGAACAACGACCCCGGCATGAAGAAGTGGTCGGAGTTCGTCGACAAGTACATGCCGGGCACCGACAAGAACGACAGCTTCGTCGTCTATGGCTATGGCGCGGCGCAGACGCTCGCAAAGGTGCTGGAAATGTGCGGCGACGATCTAACCCGCGCGAACGTCATGAAGCAGGCGGCAAGCCTGAAGGACTTCGTTCCTGACACCTTGCTGCCCGGCGTGAAAATCAACACTAGCGCGGCCGACTTCGCCCCGATCAGCCAGTTGCAGATGCAGCGGTTCAAGGGCGAGAAATGGGAACTCTTCGGCGAGATCATCAGCGGCGACGTCCCTTCCGAATGATACGCGGACGCTAAAGACTTGATCTGCAACCATCGGCTAAGAGCCCCCGCGAGCAATCGCGGGGGCTTTTTGTTGACGGCCGACGCCAATCTTGTTCAATGCATCGCCGATCCAACCGGGTGGGGAAGAAATGACTGCCGTCCGTCTTCAGTTCGCGGCCTTGTCGGCCGTATTCGTCTTGTGCACTGCAACGAACGGCACCGCTCTGGCGCAAAAGAAATTCGACACCGGCGCCTCCGACACCGAGATCAAGATCGGCAACATCATGCCCTACAGCGGTCCGGCTTCCGCCTATGGCGTGATCGGCAAGACCGAAGCGGCCTATTTCGACAAGATCAATGCGGAAGGCGGCATCAACGGCCGCAAGATCAAGTTCATCTCCTACGACGACGCCTACTCGCCGCCGAAGACGCTCGAGCAGGCCCGCAAGCTTGTCGAAAGCGACGAAGTATTCTTGATCTTCGGATCGCTCGGCACCTCCACCAACAGCGCCATCCGCAAATACATGAACGAGAAGAACGTGCCGCAATTGTTCGTGGCCAGCGGCGCCTCCAAATGGAACGATCCGAAGAACTACCCATGGACCATGGGCTGGCAGCCGAGCTACGCCAGCGAAGCGCGCATCTACGCCAAATACATCATCAAGGAGAAGCCGGAAGCCAAGATCGCCGTGCTCTACCAGAACGACGATTTCGGCAAGGACTATCTGAGGGGCTTGAAAGACGGCCTCGGGCCGAAGGCCTCGATGATCGTGATCGAGGACGGCTACGACACCTCCGAGCCCGCGATCGACGAGCGCGTCGTGAAGCTGAAGGCCTCGGGCGCCGACGTCTTCATCAGCATCACCACGCCGAAATTCGCGGCCCAGGCGATCAAGAAGGCGGCCGAGATCAACTGGCATCCGATGCACATCATCTCCAACGTTTCGGCATCGGTCGGCGGTGTGATCGAGCCAGCCGGCCTGGAGGTGTCGCAGGGCGTCCTCTCGGCGACCTATGTCAAGGACGGCTCCGACCCGCAGTGGAACGCCGACGACGGGATGAAGAGGTTCTACGATTTCCTCGCGCAGTTTGATCCGAAGGCGAACAGGCTGGATGCCGCCGTCGCGTTCGGCTATGGCGCGGCGCAGACGATGGTGAAGGTTCTTCAGATGTGCGGCGACGATCTCACGCGCGAGAACGTCATGAGGCAGGCGGCGAGCTTGAAGGATTTCGCGCCGGACACGCTGCTTCCCGGGATCACGATCAACACCTCGCCGGACAATTTCGCGCCGATCGCGCAGCTCCAGATGATGCGCTTCAAAGGCAAGTCGTGGGAGCTGTTCGGAGACGTGATCTCCAGCGAGTTGAGCCATTAGGCGATCGCGGAGCCGCCTGCTGCCGGGCATCAAGGTTAACACCAGCCCCACCGACTTTGCTCCGCTGTCCCAAGTGCAACTCATGCGCTTCAAGGGCGAAAGCTGGGAACTGCTCGGCAATGTCCTCAGCAGCGACGTCGGCGGCTAAAGGTCCGGCCGGCGGCCGACTGATGACTACTAAAGAAGCAGCCCCTGCAACCTCATTGCAGGGGCTTTTTCTTGATGCTGCATCGCAAATCGTATTCAATCAGTTCCCGGCGCCGCCAAAAAACGCGAGAGAAAAAGGGCGCACACACACCAAAAAAATCAGGGAGACTGGAATGCCCGCTGTCACTGGCAAACTTGCTGCCGCGTCAGTCGCGCTTGCGCTGTTCGCGGCCTCGACCTCCACTGTATCAGCCCAGAAGAAATACGATACCGGCGCGACCGACACCGAAATCAAGATCGGCAACATCATGCCCTACAGCGGCCCGGCGTCCGCCTACGGCATCATCGGCCGTACCGAGGCGGCCTATTTCAAGAAGATCAACGATGAGGGCGGCATCAACGGCCGCAAGATCAACTTCATCTCCTATGACGACGCCTATTCGCCGCCGAAGACGGTGGAGCAGGCGCGCAAGCTGGTCGAGAGCGACGAGGTGCTCTTCATCTTCAACTCGCTGGGCACGCCGCCGAACTCGGCGATCCAGAAATACATGAACTCCAAGAAGGTACCGCAGCTCTTTGTCGCCACCGGCGCCACCAAGTGGAATGATCCGAAAGACTTCCCCTGGACCATGGGCTGGCAACCCAACTACCAGAGCGAGACGCAGATCTATGCGAAGTGGCTGCTCAAGAACAAGCCGGACGCCAAGATCGCCGTGCTGTTCCAGAACGACGACTACGGCAAGGACTATCTCAAGGGCCTGAAGGACGGCCTCGGCGCGAAGGCGGCGAGCATGATCGTTGCCGAGGAAAGCTATGAGACCTCCGAGCCGACGATCGACAACCACATCGTGAAGCTGAAGGCGACCGGCGCCGACGTCTTCATGAACATCACGACGCCGAAATTCGCCGCGCAAGCGATCAAGAAGAATGCCGAGATCGGCTGGAAGCCGCTGCACTTCCTCAACAACGTCTCCGCCTCCGTCGGCAGCGTGCTCAAGCCCGCCGGCTTCGAGAACGCGCAGGACATCATCTCCGCCGACTATCTGAAGGACGTGTCCGATCCGACGTGGGCCAACGACGCCGGCATGAAGGAATTCCTCGCCTTCATGACGAAGTATTTCCCGGAAGGCGACAAGCTCGATCACGGCACCATCACCGGCTACGGCGTGGCGCAGACCCTGGTGCAGGCGCTGAAGCAGTGCGGCGACGATCTCACGCGCGAGAACATCATGAAGCAGGCGGCGAGCCTGAAAGACTTCCGGACCGAGGTGCTGCTGCCCGGGATCCAGATCAACACCTCGGCGACCGACTTCGCGCCGATCAGCCAGCTCCAGCTCGAGAAGTTCAAGGGCGAGAAGTGGGAGCTGTTCGGCGACGTGATCAGCGCCGACGTCGGCGGCTAGCCGTCCGGCAGGTTCGAGGTATGAGAACGCCCCTCGCGAGGCCGTCGCGGGGGGCTTTTCATTGCCTTTCGACTATCATCACGCAATTGCATAATCGAATGATGAGCAAGCCCGCTTACGCTTCGCGCGGCGATGCGCTAGGCAAGAGGCGGCGAACTCTGGCGAGGTCGCCGGCAACCGCCTCTCCTTGACGAAAGCATCGCCATGACCGACCGACGCCCCCTGCTCCGCGCCCTCTATGACGCCGCCGTCGCCGCCGCCCACCCCGACGTGGTGCTGGCGCCGCATCTGCGCCCCGCGCCGAAGGGCCGCGTGATCTGCCTCGCCGCCGGCAAGGGCGCCGGCGCCATGGCCGCGGCCGCCGAGCGGCACTATCTCGACAGGCTCAAGCTCGATCCGGAGCGACTGGTCGGCATCGCCACCACCCGCCACGGCTACGGCGTGCCGACGCGGCGCATCCGCGTGGTCGAGGCCGGCCATCCCGTGCCGGACGAAGCCGGCCTGAAGGGCGCCGCCGACTCGCTCGCGCTCGCAGGCGAGGCCGGCCCCGATGATCTGCTGCTGGTGCTGCTCACCGGTGGCGGCTCGGCGAACTGGATCGCGCCGGTGGACGGCATCAGCTTTGCGCAAAAGCAGGCGGTCAACAAGGCGCTGCTCCGCTCGGGCGCGCCGATCGGCGAAATGAATGTCGTGCGCAAACATCTGTCGCGCATCAAGGGCGGGCGGCTGGCGCGCGCTGGCAAGAATGCCGCTGAGATCGTCACGCTCGCGATCTCCGACGTGCCGCATGACGATCCCTCCGCGATCGCCTCCGGCCCCACGGTGCCCGATCCGACCACGCTGGCCGATGCGCGCGCGATCGTCGCAAAATACAAGCTCGAGCTCGACGAGGCCGTGCGCCGCGCGCTCGATGATCCCGGCAATGAGAGCCGCAAGCCCGGCGATGCCGCGTTTGCGCGCGCGCATTTCGAACTGATCGCGCGGCCCAAGCAATCGCTCGACGCCGCCGTCAAGCTCGCGAAGGACGCGGGCTATGAGGTGATCGATCTCGGCGCCGATCTCGAAGGCGAGGCGCGCGAGGTTGCCGCCGAACACGCCAAGCTTGTCCTGAGCGCGCGCGCCGCCGGCAAACGCACCGCCATTCTCTCCGGCGGCGAGCTTACGGTGACCGTGCGCGGCAATGGCCGCGGCGGCCCCAACCAGGAATATGCGCTGGCGCTCGCCGGCCTCCTGAAGGACACGCCCCACATCGCCGCGCTCGCCGGCGACACTGACGGAGCCGATGGCGGCGCCGGCAACCCCACCGACCCCGCCGGCGCATTGATCGACGCGGCGACGTTTGCGAAGATGAAGACGCTGGCGCTGGAGCCGCAGGCCTATCTCGACAACAACGACGCGACGGCATTCTTTGCCGCGACCGGCGACCTGCTGCTGCCCGGGCCGACACTGACGAACGTGAACGACATCCGGGTGATCCTGGTGGATTGAGAGGCGTTCTGTCGGTCTGATCGGGCCAGGCTGCTCTCGAGCACGATCGTTTTGAGCTCCTGACCAGCAGCCACCTTCTAAAACGCCCCCGCCAGCTCCCTCGCACCGGTATTGTTGCTGTTCGAATCCATCCGCGCGTCCGTCACCGCCAACAGCTTCGCCACCGTGTTGTGCCGGATCGCGACCGGGTTGCGCTCGTAGCCGCCACGCTGGAAGAAGTTCGAGGTCGGCACCTGCTCGCGCATGGCCTGCGGCATCGTCACCATGTCGAGACCTGTGCCGTCGCCGGTGAGATTCATCATCTCGAGCTCGGCGGCGGTGAGCGAGCGGGTATAGCCCTTGGCGCGCGCGAACAGCACGGAGGTGAGCAGCTTGTGGGTCTGGAGCATCGGCCCGACGTCGATATCCAGCACCATCGCGTGCATCGCCCAGCCCTGCGCGGTGTCGCCGATCTTCTCATGCTCCGACCAGGTGTCCGGCACCGACTTCGCCTGCGCCACCATCTTCTTCAACACAGCGAGCTTGTGCTCCAGCGCCTTGCGCGCGGGTCCCGCGGCCTGCGCCGTCTTCTCGGAGAGCGCGCGGACCAACTCATGGCCCTGTTCGGCGAGCAGCTCGACGCTGTTGGTGGTCAAGAGCTGATTGTAGCCGATCGCGGTCGAGATCGCCCGCTTGCCGCCATGTTCAATTCCCGCTTGCACGTCGTGATTGCCGGTGCCGCCGGTCTCGAACGAATAGACCCGCACCGCCTGCTCGCGCGTCAATCCGAACGCGAGCGCATAGCGGGCGTAGGCGCGCTTGAACTCGACCTCGGTCGTCGGCCGCTGCGGCGTAAACTGGTAGAGATCCTGCGCGGCCCGCAACAGATCCGCGACGACGGGGATCGGCTTGCGCGGGCGCGGCTCCGGCTCCTCGGTGGGTTCAGGATTCACCGGCCGCTTCGGCCCGGTATAGAGCGGGGGCTGCTCCAGCACGTAATCGTCGAGCGTGATCTGCTGACCGCCACGCCGCTTGGCGTTGCGGGTGCGACGTTTTTCGGAGATCGCGCCCCAATAGGCGCCGGCCTCTGCGTCGAAAGCGGCGCGCGCCTCCTGGTATTCCTGGAGGCGACGACGATATTCGAGGATGGCCTGGGGCGACGCCTGCGCCATCGCATTGCTGACGGCCGGCGGCAGCGCGGAGGAGTCGCGCGCGGGCGCGGGCGGTGCGAGCAGGGCGAGCGCGAACGGTGCAAGCGTCAGGGCGCGTCGAATCGGTCGGTGATGCATGGTGCCCTTGTAGCAACCACCGCGTGACTGTCAGGTTAAAACGCCGTTTACTTCTAAGGTCATTTCCAGGCGAACACCGGCTGTTCCAGCTCGGCAACGCGGGTTACGCGCCCCGCCAGCACCTCGCGGAACTGATAGATCAGGGCTGCAGTCGGAGCGTGGATCAGGCTGTCTTCGTGGTGGAAGCGGATCACGCGCCGCGTGCTTTCGGGGATGGCGACGAAGTCGAAGGCGTCCTCGCGCTCGATCGTGTCAAGGGCGATGCGATGTACGGAGGCGACCTCCTGCGGGTTCGGCACGAGTCTCCCGCTGCCGGCGGCCCACACCACCACAGGCGTGATCAGATAGCCGGAGCGGGTCGGGTAGTCGTCCAGGAGGCCGAGCACCGTATCCGCCGCGAGCCTCAATCCGAGCTCCTCGTCGAGCTCGCGCAGCGCCGCCTCGACCGGTGTTTCACCGGCATCGCAACGCCCGCCGGGCAAGGCCCATTGCCCGCGATGAGCGCGCAGGTTCGATGCACGCAAGGTCAGCAGCAGCGCCGTGTCGCGCCCCTCGCCTGCCGCGGCAAGCGCAATGGCAACCGCGGCGCGCTTCAACCCCAGCGGGTCGCCATTGTCGGGCAGACGCGCAAACCTCGCGCAAGCGCCAGCGATATTGCGCCGTGTGGCATCGTCGAATGGTCTCATGATGCTTGACTACACCAGGAGCGCGCTTGATGAAATGAGATGCAGATGCTCTGCTTTGACAGACGGACCCGAACATGATCGACAAGGCCGCCGCCAGACTCAAGCACGACGGCTGGACCGTTGTCGAAACCACCGGTTTCATGCACCTCATCGGTCCCCTGTGGGAGCGCCAGCTCGACGGCCAACATGAATACGCGCTGATCACGCAGGACAAGCATCACAACCGCCGCGGCATGGTGCAGGGGGGCGTGACGATGACCTTCGCCGACCGCACCTGCGGCATGACCGCGCGCTACGTCACCGGGAGGCAGTACATGGCGACGGTGCAGCTCGACACCCATTTCGTCGAGGCCGGCAAGATCGGCGACATCCTGATCTCGCGCCCGCGCGTGGTGCGCTCGACCCGCAGCCTGATTTTCATGAACACCGACGTCACCGTCGACGACCGCTGCATCGTGATGGCGAATGGCGTGTTCAAGATCCTGAAGGGGCCGGAGTAGGTGCCAAGCACTCCGCTTTCATTCCCCGCGAAAGCGGGGAATCCAGTACGCCGCGGCCTCTCCGCATCCCTCCGCCGGCTCTGGAATGCTGGATCGCCCGCTCCAGTGCGCAGTTGCGCACAAGGCGGGCGATGACACCTGCGAGGATGGCAAACGCGTACCCCAAGCTCGTCACTGCAAGCTCAGCGAAGCAATCCAGAGTCTTTCCGCGAGCGAATATCTGGATTGCTTCGCTGCGCTCGCAATGACGGAGCGAGATCGTTATGCTGGTGCCCACACAAGCGTTGAGGAAGAACCCATGCAATACCGCCAGCTCGGCCGCAGTGGCCTGAAGGTTTCGCCGATCTGCCTCGGCACGATGATGTTCGGCGGTCCCACGAATGAAGCGGATTCTGCAAAAATCATCGCGAAGGCGCGCGAGGCCGGCATCAACTTCATCGACACGGCGGACGCGTATTCCAAGGGCGGCTCGGAAGAGGTGGTCGGTCGCGCAATCGCCAACAACCGTCACGCCTGGGTGCTCGCCACAAAGCTTGCCAATCCCATGGGCGATGATCCCAATCGCAGCGGGCTGTCGCGGCGCTGGGTGTTGCAGGCGGCCGATGAAAGCCTGAAGCGCCTCGGCACCGATTTCATCGACATCTACTATCTGCACAAGGAAGACCACGCGACGCCGCTGGAGGAGACGGTGCGCGCCATCGGCGACCTGATCCGCGTCGGCAAGGTGCGCTATTTCGGCGTCTCGAACTATCGCGCCTGGCGCGTCGCCGAGATCTGCAACATCTGCGACCGGCTCGGCATCGACCGGCCCGTGGTGAGCCAGCCCTACTATAACGCGATGAACCGCATGCCGGAGGTCGAGCACTTCCCGGCCTGCGGCCATTACGGCCTCGGCATCGTGCCCTACAGCCCGCTGGCGCGCGGCGTGCTCACCGGCAAGTACAGCCCGGATGCGTCGCCCGACAAGGAGACGCGCGCGGGCCGCAACGACACCCGCATGATGCAGACCGAGTGGCGCCCCGAGTCGCTCAAGCTCGCTCAGGAGATCAAGCAACATGCGGAGAAGAAGGGCATCACCGCGGGCCAGTTCGCGGTCGCCTGGGTGCTCAACTCCGCCTTCGTCACCTCTGTCATCGCCGGCCCCCGCACCGAGGCGCAGTGGGACGACTACATCCGCGCGCTCGACTATCGCTTCACCGCGGAGGACGAAGCGTTGATCGACGCTCTGGTGACGTCGGGCCATCCCTCGACCCCGGGCTATAACGACCCGGCCTACCCGATCGAAGGCCGCCGTGCGCGGACAGCGTGACGGGAGTAACCATGGCGCACCAGGACCGCTACGGGCTTCCGATCTCCACCTCATCCGATGCGGCGGCGAGCGCCTATCGCGAGGGCGTCGACCTCATGCTCGCGGGCTGGACCGGCACTGCGGAGGCGCTGGAGCGCGCGATCGTATCTGATCCTGATTTCGCGCTCGCGTACATCGCGCGCGCCCGCGTGCATTCCTTCTATCAGCAGGGCGAGCTCGCCCGGACAAAAGCGGGCCTCGCGCGGGAGCTGGTGGCAAAGCGCGGCACGGCGCGCGAACGCTCGCATGTCGAGGCGCTGGCGCTCGCGGCCGAAGGGCGGATGCCCGAAGCGCTGGCCGCGACCTTGAAGCATGTCGAGGCCTGGCCGCGCGATGCGGTGGTGCTGGCGCTGCCGCTCGGCGCATTCGGCCTGTTCGCCTTTTCCGGAATGGCCGACCATGACCGCGCGCGGCAGGATCTCTGCGCAAGCGTCGCGCATCACTATGGCGAGGACTGGTGGTTCCTCACGCTCTACGGCTGGGCGATCACCGAGAACGGCGACGTCGTGCGCGGCCGCACCATCACCGAGCGGGGCTTTAGTCTGAAGCGCGAGAACGCGCACGGCGCCCACGCCGTGCTGCATGCGATGTTCGAGGACGGCTCGATCGACGAGGCGGACCGTCTCGTCGACGAATGGATCAGCGGCTATGACCGTTCCGGAATCCTGCACGGCCATATCCGCTGGCACCAGGCGCTTGGCGCGCTCGAGCACGGCCATGCGGCGCGCGCGCTCGCGATCTATGCCGACGTGCTGCAACCGTCGATGACGCAGGCGCCGCCGCTCAACGTGATCACCGACGGCGCCTCGCTGTTGTGGCGCCTGTCGGCCTATGGCCACGCCGTGCCCAAAGAGCTCTGGGCCGAGGCTGACGCCACCGCGCAAAAACTGTTTCCGAAATCGAGCATCCCCTTTGCCGACGTCCACATGGCGCTGCTCGCGGCCGCCACGCAGGATCGCGAAGCACTCGCCACGCGGCTTGCCGTCATCGAGCAGCGGTTGGCCGACGGCAAGCTGCCTGCGGGCCCCGTAGTGCCCGCGATCTGCCGCGCGATGACGGCCTTCGCCGACGAGGATTTTGCGGGGTGCGTGCGCGAGCTCACGCCGGTTCTCAATCAGGTCGTGCGGATCGGCGGCAGCCATGCCCAGCGCGAGCTGATCGAGGACACTTTTGTCGTCGCCTTGATGCGCAGCGGCGAGCTCGGGCGCGCCCGCGCCATGCTCGATGCCCGGCTGCACCGCCGTCCCTCGTTGCGCGATGCGCGCTGGCAGGCGGCACTTCAGTGAGATGCCCCGATCAGGCGGCGCCGAGCCGCTGCCGTGCGCTGTCGGTGGCGTCGGTGATGGCACCGGAGGCGCCGGCCTTGCCGAGGCCGAACGGAGGCATGCCGCTGTAAATTGCCTCATAGTCGCCGGCGTGGACCCTGTAGGTCTCGTGCCAGATGCCGACGTCGCCGCGGCTGTCCTTCAGGCGCCGGTTGAAATCGACCCAGGCCGGCCAGTGTTGCGCGTCGTGCGCCCTGGCGTAGCGCTCCAGATGATCAAAGCTCCGCCAATACTGCACCATATTGAGAAGGCCGAGCTCGGTATGGCCGAGGAAGCCGACCTCCTTTGAGGCCTTCTCCAGCTCCTTGATCATCCTGGGCATGGCGAGCGCGACCGGCAGCCATTTGTGGAGCGCCCACGGCTTGTTGACACGCATGCCGATCAGAAACACGACGAAATCGCCTTCGATCCGGCCGGCGACCCGGCTCGGGATGACCTTGGCCATGCGAAGCCTCCCCGTAGATTTCCGGAAAGACTGCCGGAGGGCGGTGACGGCGACAAGCTTGCCACGAAAAAAACATGACCCTGACGGCAAGTGCGCACGGGGGACGGGGTTGAGGCGGTTTTCGCAAATCGCCGGCGGGTGGCACGGTGGTATTGCAGACGGGCATGTGCATTGCACAACAAACGGGATCGCAACCAATTGGTGGTTCGATGTTTGATGCACGGAACTTTTCCGTTTCCACCACGCGCCATGCGAGTCCCATGATGCGCTGCTTCCGACCGGTTCTGGCCGCGAGCCTGATCGCTCTCGCAACTCCTTGTTTTGCCGGGTCTTCCGTTCCCATCAGGGTCGACAACCGGGCCGAGCCGCAAAACTCCTTCATCGACCTATTGGCGCTGATGTCGGGACAGTGCAAGACCTTGCGCATCGCGGGTCGCGAGTTCGCCTGCAAGACGGTGGCCTACGCCCATGGTGACAAGGGCCGGGTCAATTTCGCTGTCGCGGTCGACGACCCCGCCGACGAAAACCACGTCGTCTCATTCTCGGGCGAGAACGGCAAGCGCGCCGACGACAATTCCTACGAGCTGCCGATCGACCGCATGCTGCTCAATTCCAAGGATCGGCCCAGGGTCGACGGCCTGCCGGTGCCGGCCGAGCAGACCTCCACCGGCGTCTGCCGCCAGACCGGCAATTTCGCGGCAAAGCAGGTCTCGAACATCACCTGTACCGCGACGGACAATGAGGGCCGCAGGTATGAGCTGCTGTTCGTCTCCGACGGCACGCCGGTGAGCGTGCGCCGCGTCCGGCAATCCGCACCGTCGATCCAGGATCCGTTCAAGTAAGCGCGCCGGCCGCCCGGTTCACCTCTTCGGGCTTGCCGGCAGGTGAAGATCATTTCGGCCGCGGCGCCGCCGACGGCCTCTTTGCATAGATCTGCTCGATCTCCGCGGCGAAGCGATGCTCCAGCGCGGGGCGCTTGTTCTTCAGCGTCGGCGTCAGCAACCCCGCTGCGATCGTCCACGGCTCCAGCGACCACGACACCGCACGCGGCGTCGCATAGGCCGGATAGTCCTTCACGGCCGTGGCGATCCGTGCGAGCAGAGCAGCGCGCTCCCCGCCCTCGCCCTGCTTGCCGAGCCCAGCGAGCCTCCGTTGCTCCTGCTCCCACGCCTTGGCGTTGAGCACCACCAGCGCAGTGAGGAACGGCCGCTGCTCGCCAACCACGAAGGCCTGCTCGAACAGCGGATCGGCGAGGATCGCGGTTTCGAGATCGACCGGCGCGATCTTCTCTCCGGTGGAGGTGACGAGAATGTCCTTGATGCGCCCGGTGATGGTGATGCGGCCGTGCTCGATGCGCGCCTGGTCGCCGGTGTGCAGCCAGCCGTCGGCCTCCTTGACGCGGCGCGTCTCCTCCTCCCTGTGCCAATAGCCCAGCATCACGCTCGGGCCGCGGACGAGCAATTCGTCCTTCTCGCCGAGCTTGACCTCGATGCCGTCGAGGACATGGCCGACCGAGCGCGGGTCGTTGTCGTCGGCGGTGTTGACGGAGACGACCGGCGAGGTCTCGGTCATGCCATAACCTTGCAGGACGTCGAGCCCAAGAGAGAGGAAGAGACGGATGACCGGTTCCGCGATCGGCGCGCCGCCCGAGACGGCGACGCGCAGACGGCCGCCGAACTGCGCCAATACCTTGTCGGCGACCAGGCGCTTCAGGATCGGCCAGGACAGGCGGTCAAACAGCGAAAGCGCGCGCCTGCTCTGCCGCGCGTCAAAGCACCGGCCGCCGACGGCGAGCGCGAGATCGAGCAGCGCACGCTCGACGCGGCCGGCCGCTTCGCGATGCTGCATGATCAGCGCAAAAATGCGCTCATAGATTCGCGGCACCGAGATCAGCACCGTGGGCTGCACATGCTTCAAGTCCTGCGAGAGCTGCGGCACCGAACGCGCATAGGCGACGCAGGCGCCCGCCGCGATCGGATAGTAGTAACCGCCGGTGCGCTCGAACGTGTGCGAGAGCGGCAGGAAAGAGAGAAAGACATCGTCCGGCTCGGCGGCGATGCGCTGCGCGATCGCCTTCACATTCGCAACGACGTTGTCGTGCGACAGCATCACCCCCTTCGGCCGTCCGGTGGTACCCGAGGTGTAGACAATGGCGGCGAGATCGTCCGCTTGGACGACCACGTCGACAATCGCGGGACCGCCAGCGTTCGAAGAGAGCCAGCGATCAAGCGCGACGACGCGGGCGTCAGTCGGCGCTGCCTCCGAGATACTCGCGCAAACCACGCGCCCGAGATCCGGAACCGGCTGCCCGGTCGAGACGATCGCCTGCCAGCGCTCCAGCGTATCCACGAACAGCAGGCGCGCGCCGGAATCGGCGAGGATGTAGGCGATACTGTCGGGGTTGTCGACGGCATGCATCGGCACCGGCGCGAGACCACGCGACAACGCGGCCTGGTCCATTGCGATATGCGCGATGCCGTTGGGCACCAGGATCGCAACCCGCTCGCCGGCGGCAAATCCTTCGGCGGCGAGGGCCCGGCGCCAACGCTCGATCTCGGCATCGATCTGCTGCCAGGAATAGCTCGCCCAGCGTCCGGCCGTCACATCGTACTGCCGATAGGCTTCGCGGCCCGGCGTCAGCGCAACGCGCCAGCGCAACAGCTGCGGCAACGTCATCACCTCCGCCAGCGCGCGCGGGCGATCTTGAGTGTGAACGGTGAGGTCTGCCATAGAATCATCCCGCAGTGCCGTCGCCAATGTAGAGATCGACAGCGATCCCGGCCAGTCGGCGCGACCTTGATCCTCGGCAATGCCGGCGTTTACCCCTGCACCTTGCAGGTGACGGGGCCGTTGTCGAGCATGAGCTGGTTGCCGCCGAGGTCGGTCACGATCTGCCCGGCATAGATGCCCCTGGCCTTGTCGCGCTGCGCCGAGATCACCACCCGCACCCGGCTCTTGTCCGACTCGTCCATGGCGACGACCAGGAGATTGTCGTCGCGGAAGCTGAACAGCGTGACTTTCGACGGGTAGTCGAAGTCGATCGGCGGCAGGCCGCCCTGCTTTTTCGGCACCTCAAACGTCAGCTCCTGGTCCTGCGGGTAGGAACAGGTGATCGACTTCGCAGCCGCCGCACCCGCATGCAGGATGAACAGCGAGGCAATGCAGAGGATGGCGGCGCGCTCCATGATAAAACTCTTGACGTGAATCTTGTGCATCTGTCGCGCCGGGCGGCCAACACGTTCAGGCGTTAACCGCGAAAGAATCGACTGGTGCGTGACCTACTCACCAACAACCAGTGTCATGCCCCGCGAAGGCGGGGCATCCAGTACGCCGCGCCTTATCCGTATCCCTGCGCCGCTTCTGGAATACTGGATCGCCCGGTCAAGCCGGGCGATGACACCAAGAGTGTGGTACGCGCGTGACACAAGTTCGCAACGACGTCGAAGATGGTGTGACGCAGCACTTCAAGCTTTGCGGCGATTCTGCGCCGGCAAAGCACAGATCAAGGTCGGGCAAGGCGGCACTTTGTCGCCGGAACGCGCGAGCGAGCCATCCCGTTATCTCCGCACACATCAATCGGAGTGAATGACGGAATGAAGAGTTTCTTTGTGGCGATAGCTGTTGCTGCTGCGGCGCTCGCAACCTCATCCGCGGCAAACGCCGCCGGCAAGGGCACGGCCAAAACCGCGCATGTGCAGGCCGGCCAACCGACCGACATCAGCGCGCAGGGCCGGCATCGTCACTGGCACGGCCCGCGCCATCATCATTGGCGGCCTCACGGCTACTATCGCCCGCATTATCGCAGCTACGGCTATTCTCCGCGGCCGCATGGCTACCACGGCCGGCCCCACGGCTATTATGGCGGCCATCGCTGGTGAGAAGAAAAGCCCGCAGCGATGCGGGCTTTTTTGTTGGGGAGTCTGCATCGATGCTTTCAGACCAGCAGCAGCGGCCGGCTTGACGTCGCCACGTGGCGGATCAACTCCATGTCCTCGTCCGAAATCTCGAACAGGCCGAGACGCAGCTTGTAGCCCCAGTTCGGATTGTCGCGCGCAAAGGCGAGGCTTTCAAGCAGCGGCCGGATCGGCACCTCGGCGGCGTCACCCCACGTGACGTCGCGGCGGAACGGATGGAAGCCACCGCCCATATCAGCCTGGTAGGGCACGCCCGGCTTGACCACGCCGATCGCGGTGAAGGCCTGGAGCCGATCCTTGCCGCCAAAGGTTACGGTCGGCGAATAATAGGCGATGTGATCGCCCGGCGAGATCCGCCGCAGGGGTCCGCCCTTGCCGTGGCAGACCTGCATGAAGCCGTGCGCACGCCCGATCCGGACGTGCTGGGCCGAGGCGACGGCGATCCAGTGTTTCATGTAAGGTCCTCCGACAGAGGTCCACCTTTTAGCAGCAGCCGTGTCAGATTCTGGCAGCAGCCATTCGACGCACGGTTTGACCAAGCCGAACACTCCGGCCGCAGACACACTTAACGTCTTAGTTGCAATTACTTACGTAGACTAATGACGAGAGTCGGCCGCTGGCCGAGCCTATCGTGGAAATGCGCCGATGAGTTTGGTCCGACCGATGTCAGAGCTTCCTTCGCCGTCTGAGCACTCATCCGCAAATCGCTCGAAGCACGGGGTCAGCCTGCGATGGAAAATCCTGGCTGGCAACCTGATGACGGGCCTCCTCGCCGTGGCCTTCGCCGTTTCGGTCGCCTGGGATGGATGGCGCGATCTGCGCAAGCGAGAAGCGGCCGCGCGTACGCTTACCGCATTCGAACTGGTGATGAAGGCCAACAGCCTGATTCCGGCCGAGCGTACCGCTTGGTTTGCGGTTACAGGCCCGACGGCCGAGGCGGCGACGTCCGAAAAATTGTCAGCCTTGGACAAAGTTGTTGCCGGCACCGACGCTGCCATCAGCGCCGCCAAGAAGGCCGTTGGCGCGGCGGATCTTCCGGTCGCATCGATTGAGGCAGCCGAGCTTGCCTTGCAACAGACCCGCAGTGCTGGGCGCCAGACGGCGGTCACGGCCAAGGCGCAGCGTCCACCCAACGGCCAGACGGCGATCGTGGATGGGCTTGCGCGCGCCGTCGACTCCCTCACCGCCGCGACCGGCGAAGTCCTGATCAACCTGTCGCGCACAGGCAGCGACATAGAAAACCTGTTGCCGTCGGCGCAGCTCGCGCAAAGCGCACAGGCCATGCGCACCACCAATGGTGCGCGCACGGCGATCCTCGGCCTCTTCGTCCGCAATCAGCCCTTGTCTGCCGCCCAGAACGTCGACGTCACCGAATTGACCGGTCAGGTCGCGCTGCTCTGGCGGCAGATCGAGCAGGGCGTCAGCAATGCCGGCAGCGCGCCGGAGCTCGTTCGCTCGATCGACCAGGTGCGCGCCAAGCTCATGACCGAAGGCGAGCCACGGTTTCGCGAGGTCGCCGCGGCCGCGCGCGATGGCCGCCCCTCTCCGGCCAGTGAAGCCGAGTGGCCCGGCTGGATCGCCGGCACCCTGAACAGCGTGCTGGGCCTGCGCGATGCCGCCTTGGACTTTGCGCACAAGGCCAATGACGCTGCGATCGCTCAGGCGCAGATGCGGCTGAGCTGGGCTCTCGCGGCACTGTTCGTCGTGCTCGCCGCCTCGATCGCCGTGGTTTTCGTAGCGATGCGCCACGTGATCCGGCCACTGGCGCGGCTGACCGGGGCGACGCTGCGGCTTGCCGACCGGGAGCTCAGCGTCGAAATCCCGGACGGACATCGCAAGGACGAGATCGGCACCATGGCCAACGCGCTGCAGATCTTCAAGGACGCGCTGATCGCGAAGAAACTCGCGGATGAAGCGGCTGCACGCGAGGCCGAGGCGCAGATCGAGCGCGGCCGGCGGGCCGACGCCATCACCCGCGATTTCGAGGCCGTGATCGGTGAGATCGTCAGCACGGTGTCGTCCGCGGCGACCGAGCTCGAGGCTTCCGCCGGCACGCTGACGGCGACGGCCAACCGCTCGCAGAAGCTCACCACTGCGGTCGCGGCGGCCTCCGATGAAGCTTCCGTCAACGTGAACTCGGTGGCCACCGCCACCGAAGAGCTCACCTCGTCGGTCACCGAGATAAGCCGCCAGGTTCAGGAATCCGCGCGCAGGGCGAGTGAAGCGGTCGAGCAGGCACACAACACCAACAAGCGCGTCGGAGAGTTGTTGCTTGCGGCAAACCGGATCGGCGATGTGGTCGAGTTGATCAACTCGATCGCGAGCCAGACCAATCTCCTGGCGCTGAACGCGACCATTGAAGCCGCGCGCGCTGGCGAAGCCGGCCGCGGCTTCGCGGTGGTCGCGGCGGAGGTGAAGGCGCTGGCGCAGCAAACCGCGAAAGCGACCGAGGAAATCCACCAGCAGATCCTGGGCGTCCAGACGGCGACGAAGGAGTCGGTCGGCGCCATTGGGGAGATCAGCGACACCATCGCGCAATTGTCGGAAATCTCCTCGGCGATCGCCGCCGCCGTCGAAGAGCAAGGCGCGGCTACGCAGGAAATTGCTCGCAACGTCCAGCAGGCGGCGCTCGGCACCGAGCAGGTATCCACAAATATCGCCGACGTGCGCGACGGCGCGAGCCAGACCGACTCGGCTTCATCGCAGGTGCTGTCAGCCGCCCAGCTACTGGCCCGCGACTCCAGCCGTCTGAAGCTCGAGGTCGGTAATTTCCTGGAATCGGTGCGCACAGCCTAGCTTGAACGGCAACCGCGGACAGCCCCCTGCGGGGAGAGTTAACCAAGCTGCGGCGCCTGCACTTCATCTCATCGCTTTGGTCTTACCTGACACGCCCCGCAGGATAACCCCGGCCGTCTCCCGTCCGCTCGCCAGCGCCGCCTCGACCGTGCCCATGTCACGGCCGCGGTAGAGGGCTTCACCGGAAAAATAGACGGGCGTGCCATCCGCGCTTGAGAGGATCGATTGCGCCACGCGCGTTTGCGGCGTGGCCCAGGAATAGGCGCCGCGCGCGAAGGGATCGTGCGCCCAGTTGATCGCCCGCGCCGCGACGAGCTCTTTCGCGAGATCGCCCGGTGACAGGCCGAAGATGCCGGCAAGCGACGCAAGACCAGCCTGGATCAGCTCCGGCTCGGCGAGCCCCGCAAGGCCTTTCGTCTGCGGACCTCCGAACCAGCCGGTGAGCACGGGATGCTCGGCCGGATGCTGCGTCCACCATACCGGGATTTTCTCATTCGAGAGCAGGAAGGTCAGGTCAGCAAGATCGGCCTGCCGCTCGAGCCACCAGCGCCGCTCGAATCGCAGCAGGATTTTGATGACGTTGCCGAAGCCGATATCCGCGGCCGCCGCAACTCTCTCTCGGGTAGCGCTCGGCAGCGCGATCTCCCTGAGCAGAGGCAACGGCACGGTAAGGACCGCAACATCGCCATGATGTACCTCGCCGCTGCCGCAACGAACGACCACGCCGCCATCGCACTCCTCGATTGCTGACACGGCGGAGTCAAAGTGGATGGCGACGCCATGGGTGCGGCACTCGGCCTCGAGAAAATCGATAAGAGGGCCATAGCCGCCGACGGGACGCGCCTGCATATGCCGCCCGCCATCCATCCATTCGTCGCGCAGCGCCAGCGTGCTGGCACGCGCGGGATCGGCGGCGTCGTAACCTTCGACCATCCGCTCGACGGACTGCCGCAACGACTCGTATTGGGCATCGGCAAAATAGCGACGCAGAAATTCGGAGACGGTCAGGTCGTCCTTCAATTCCCTGACCACCTGGTGAAGCTCGGCCTCGTGCGGATCGTGGCGCGCTTCGCGCGAGAATTTTCCGCCTTCAAAGCTCCATTGCGTCCCTTCGATCGCCTCGAGCGAAAGCCCCGCCTCGGCAAGCAAAGCCCGCGTGACCGGCCCTTCGCCATGGACGAACTCGGCGCCGCCGGCCGCGTCGTATCCAAACTCCGCGGCAGGAAGCGGATGGATCCGCCCGCCACACCTCGCGCGCGCTTCCAGGATCGTCACGCGCCGGCCGGCACGGGCGATCTCGCGCGCCGCCATCAGACCGGCCGCACCGGCACCGACGATCACGATCTGCTCCGACTTGTCCGACATGCCCTGCTTTACTGGCCCGCGGCTTTCGGATCGTTCTGGAGGAGATAACGCAGCAGCAGCACGCCGCCGCCGAGCGGCCGCGTGCTCTCGAGTGTCATCGCGGTGACGGGCGCACGCTGCTCGCTCTCGGCTTCGCCCGAGTCGAACACGATCGGCGCACCACTGGCACCGTCCACGGCCGGACAGAGGATCAGGTTCAGCTCATCGATCAGCCCCGCGCGCAAGAATGCGCCGTTGGCCGCGCCGCCGCCCTCCAGCAGCAGCCGCTTCACGCCAAGCTCGCGATTGAGAACTTCGAGCGTGAGCGAAAGATCGATCTCCGACTTGCCGGCGAAGACGTAGGACACGCCCTCGCCGCGGAGACCGGCCAGATGCGCATCCGATACGCGCTCGGTCAGCACCACGACGATCGGATCGCCGCCAATGTCCGAGCGGCCCCAGCCGATCTTGCCGTGCGCATCGAGCACCACGCCGTAAGCTTTCGCGTCGCGCCGCGCAAACCAGTTTTCACGCGGGAATGTCGCGCTCGTCGTGGGATAGGGCTTGCCCTTGGCGAACTCCGAGCCGGTGACGCGGCCGATCAACCAGGCATCGCCGCCGAGCTCGTCATGTATCTTCTCGAACCAGTCCGCGCCTGCGCCCTTCGGACGCCAGCGGCTGTGATGGGTGCGGCCATCGACGCTCGAGGCCATCAGGCAGATGACGTAGGGCTTCATGCAATTCTCCCTGCTTTCTTCTCAGGCCGCCGGTCCGCCACCCTCGAGGCGATCCTTGGCACGATCCCTGGCACCATCCTTGGCGCCATCCTTGGCGCGATCATTCAGGATCACCGCCAGCGGATTGAGCCTTGGCGGCGCGACCAGCTTGAGTGTGTTGGCGTCGTGATGATTGAACGGCGCACCTCGCACGAAAAGCTCGGTCTGGATCAGATAGGTCCAGCTTCCATCGTCGTTGAAGGTGATGTCGCAGCGGTAACTGTCGGTGCGGAAGGCTTGTTCCAAGAAGTCGGTCGAGCAGATCCCGTACGTCGTCTCGCCGCGCTTGGCCGTGACAGAGATCTTCTTGTCGTCCGGCCCGGCCTTGCCCGACGCGAGCAGCACCTGGCCGCGCGGAATCGCCAGCGTCTGCATGATCAGCCCGGTCGCCGGCTCCCACAACCAGTAGCCAACCTGGTCATGGAAGGTGATGTCCTCCTCGGGCGTGTTGATGTGGATGTGATAGCGCAGCCCATAAAACAGCTGCGGTCCGTTGGCCTGCGGATCGATCGGGTCCATCCGGATATGCTCGATGAAAACCCGCCGCTCCGGTCCCTCGGCCTTCGGGTTGATATCGACACCCTTGTTGGCCTGCCAGACACCGGCGAGGCGGCGAAGCGGGCCAAGATTGGCGAGTGCATCGGGAGAAACATCATCGGGCTCGGTGAAGATGTCGGCGGGAATGGGGAGCATGGGGGCGTCTCCGCTGGGGTGCGGGGAGCAGCAATAGCATGAGGATGGTGTGCGTGGCTTCAACACGTCCTTCACAAGCGCGAGTGGGCAAGGGCCACATCTGGAGCCGAAAAAGCCGGCGCGGCCAGGATGTCAGGTTTCGGGTGGCGCTCGCTGGCACCTTGCGGTTGGATGGCAGAGTCATTGCCGAGAGAACCGAAGGTAAACATGGCCGCCAGGACCTACGGGACGGTCTGTCCCGAGCGACAAAAGGAGATGAACGGGCTGGAGTTCGTCAAGGGCCTTGCCAGCGGGGCGCTCCCGCTGAACACGATCGCGCAGACCTTGGGCTACGACGTGGTGGAGGCCGAGAGCGGTCGGGTCGCTATCACGCTCGATCCAACGGCCGCGCACCTCAATCCATGGGGGACGGTGCATGGTGGTCTCACGGCGACGCTCCTCGATAGCTGCATGGGCCTCGCCATCCAGTCGATGCTCGAACGAGGCGTTGGCAGCACGACGCTCGAGTTCAAGATCTCGCTTGTCCGAGCCATCACGCTGGAGACCGGCCAGATCAGGGCCGAGGGCAGTGTCCTGAATTGCGGCCGTCGTGTCGGGACGGCAGAGGGCCGTGTAACCGATACCAAGGGCCGATTGCTCGCGCATGGCACGACGACCTGCCTGATTTTTTCGAGCTAGCGTTGTTGCACCCGTTCCACGGGGCTGTCAGTTCTGACGGGCATTGAGTCGAGCACCGTCACCGTAATGCGCTTCGTCCGTTGCCTGGCCTTTTGAGCTAGACGCGCGTGACGCGCATCGGCCCATCGCGCCCCCAAAAGAGAATCCCATCAACAAAGGCCAACCCGGTCTGCCGTATCGGGCGCCCACCGACATCGTCAACATCGGTACGACGAAACCAACGAATCTATGGTACCTCGCTACGGGCAGGGGAATATCAGGGGAATCGGATGCATTGTGCCTTTCGCAGGGTCGCTCGGGCGATCCTGGCCACTATCTCGATCATGGCTTTCGGCGTCGGCACGGCGCTCTCGCAAACCGCCAGCTATTCGTCACCTGCCTACAAGGAACCCGTCACCCTATCCAGCGAGAACGGCGTGCTCGAAGTCACGCTCACCGCGCAGCAGGGCGAGATCGCGCTCGACACCGCAGCGGCCCCGGTCAGGGACGCTCTCCTGTTCGGCTATCGCCTGGTCCGCGGCAAGGCGTCAAACGGCGTCACCGCTGCAAAGGGCCTCTATCCGGCACCGACGCTGCAGGTCTTCCCCGGCGAGCGCCTCGTCATCCATCTCGAGAACGCGCTGTCTGGACTCACGATCCGCGACTTCTACGACCCGCGATACACGCTGGCCGGCGGCGAAGTACCGACCTATCCCGAGCAGCTCGAGGTCTCGCCGATCAATCTCCACACCCATGGGCTGCACGTCAGCCCGAAGGGGAATGCCGACAACGTCCTCATCCACATGCCGGTCGGCACGTCGAGTACCTATGTGTACGACATCCCCACCAACCAGCCGCAAGGAGCCTATTGGTACCATCCGCATCTCCACACGCTAACGACGGCGCACGTCTACGCGGGGCTTGCCGGCCTGCTTGCGATCGGACGGACCGACGGCAATCTTCCGATCGTGACGCAGAAGGGGATCCCGGTCCGCAACATGATGCTTCAATACAACTTCGTGTTTGATCGCCGGGGGCCGAAGCCGCAGCTCAACAATCCCAACTGGCCGCAATTCGTCAGCACCCTCACCCCCCCCGCGCCGGGAGCGCTGGCGAACGGGACCTATCGCCCGATTCTCGCGCCGGTGAATTTCACCGCAGCGGCGCCCGGCTCCCGCTTCGCCACCGTATGGTATGCAGGCCCGCTCTCGATCCAGAATATGCGCGGGCGCTTCCAGTTCATCCCGAACAATCTCCAGACATTTACGGCCAGCAGCGGGCGGGCGGATGACGTGCCGGCCGATCCGTCGCTTCCCGACCATCTCCGCGATGTCCAGTTCACGGTGAACGGCCAATTCCAGCCAACGCTGCGGAGCAAGCCGGGACAGACCGAGATCTGGGTTCTCGCGAATGTGAGCGACATGGCCTATATGAGCGTGCGCCTCACAGAGACGGCGACCGGGCACCATCCGAAGATCGCCATCGTGGGGCAAGATGGCAATCCCAGCCCTGCAGTCCGCTATCCCGTCGAAGAGAACGGAACCCGCCTCGTCATACCGCCGGCATCGCGCTTCGCGATTGCGGTCACGATGCCGGATCGCGGTGACCTGATTCTGGAAATGCCGGAGCGGGGTGCCGGTGCGCGAGCAGAAAATGCGCCGGGCATCCTCTACACCAGCAACGGCACCGAAAATCCGCCTGCGGTGCTCGGCACACTCAGCGTGCTGCCGTCTGCGGTGAGCTATTATGACGGGTTCTTTCTGTTCCCGACACAGGTCCTGGCGCGGGCCATGACCGAAGGGGACAAAGGAGAGACCACGGCCTTCACCGAAGGCCAGCCACTCGGCGCCTTCACGCCATTCGAAGATCTCTCCACGGTCACGCCCGACTTAACGCGCCATATTCTGATCAATGGCGGTTTTCTCAACGACCTCGCGAGCACGCATGATCCCAAGACCTTCATCTATGCTTTCGACAGCGGCGCGTTTCCAAACGTCCCCCTGATCCAGCCCCGCCTGAATTCGATGGAAGAATGGGTGTTTCGCAACGAGAACAATGACGAGCATCCCATCCACGTGCATGTGAACGATTTCCAGATCACTGGCATCTCCGACCCCACCACGGGGCTGAAGGTCGGATCCGTGAAGCAGGGCATCGACAATGCCAATGTGCCGGTCCCCAATCTCGGGCCGGAGGAGTCCGTGATCCAGCCCGGCACGCTGTCGATCAGGACCCGCTTCAAGGACTATGCCGGCCTCTTCGTCATGCACTGTCATCGCCTCAATCACGAGGACAACGGTCTCATGGCGCTGGTCAATGTCATCCCGGCCGTATCGTCCTATGCGGTGGCGATTCCGGGCAGCCACGGTCGTCCGGCCACGGTCAGGATTCTGGACGGCGACAGACTGCTCGCGACAGTCACGCCGTTTCCCGCATTCGAAGGCACTCTGAGCGTGGCGATGGGCGACGTCGACGACGACGGCATCTACGATCTGGTCGTCGGGGCCGGTGCCGGCCACGCGTCGGAGATCGCCGTGTTCTCCGGCGCAGCGAAGAATGGCGCTGCCCCCTTCGCAACACAGCTTGCGCGCTTCAACGCGTTTGGCGCCAACGCACGCAACGGCGTGAGTGTGGCGGTCGCGAAGATCGACGGCATCACCACCGGCGACAACATCATCGTCGGCTCCGGGCCCGGCGACAAGAGCGAGGTCAGGGTCTTCAGCTCCGCGCTGCCGGTCCTCGGCACCGCGCCGAGCGTGTTCTCGTCCTTCAGCCCCTATCCGGGGGATCAATCCGGTGTGGTCCTCGGCGCGGGATTCGTCGATTTCACCACTGGCCGCCAGAGCATCGTCACGGCGCCCGGACCAGGCGCTCCTTCCACCGTGAAGGTCTTCGTGTTTCCGCTGCTCGAGCCGATCGGTCACGCGTCCGGCGATCATCACCATGGCTCCGCCGGCACCGGGCAGCCGGTGGCGACGACGGAATTCTCACCTTTCGGCGGCGCCTATCGGGGTGGCGTCTCGCTCGCCACCGGCTGGCTCGCCGGCACGCTCGGCGGCGCCGAACGCATCGTCGTCGGCCAGCGTGACGGTGGGGTGGTCAAGATCTTCTCCAGCGGCTCGGCGCTCGATGGCGGGCCTTCGATGTATCTTCACAGCGCCGCTGCGCATCCTCATGCCGGCTTTACCGAGATGGCCTCCTTCGTCCCCTTCGGCGAAAGCGCCCGCGGCGTGAGCGTTGCCACGACGAGCACGACGGACGGGGCAGACCTCCTGGTCAGCCCGTTGTCGTCCAGCAGCAATGCCACCATTCGCCGCTTCGCGCTCGAGCGGCCCAGCAAGACCGCGACGTCGCTGGCAGCCGTCCTCAGGGCCGAGATCCCCGTGGAGGGACCGGTCACTCTCGGCGGCGACTGAGGGTGGAAGTCACGGTGCTCAGGGGCGGAATCGCGCTTATCCTCTGCAGCGCGATGAGATCAGGATGAATCGTCATCGCGCTTCAGGTCGTTGCTTGAGCATGTTCCCTCGCGACAAACGCGTTCCGCGTTTGTCGCGAGGGAAGACCGCCTCACAGTTTTCCGGATCATGCTCTAAAGGTTTCGTCTCACACTTTCGAGAAATCGTTCTTTCTCGCCAGGCGCGTAACCTTGGGAAGCTCCGTAATACGGCTCATTGAAATTATTGTACGGTGCGGCCCGGTATTGGATCGGCGGCCCAGATGGCGCGTAGATCATGCCCTGATTGGGACGAACAATAGCGTGCCGCCGGTGTGCGGGATGCGCCGTAGCTGCGTTCGCAGAGCCACACAGGGTGACCAAAAGGGCTAAGGCCAAAATAGAACGCATCGCTTTTTCTCCAATCGGCCACCCGTCCCAACCAACAGCAGCTTCACGATTGGTCACACCTCTTCAGCCGAAGGTGCGTCGAGCAATGACTTAGACACTGGCTACGGGGCGCGGCGGTTGATCCAAGTCAAAAGCGCGCCGGGCCAATGGCTTGCAGCCGGACAGGAGCGGCGCCGCTTGTCGCGTCGATGCCCAATCCCAGTCCGGTAACGGCGAAGGGCTTCGTTCTATTGACCTATGTCAAATCGGCCCTCTCCCACTCAATTCCGATTGGGGTTGGTGCCGCGCAAGCTTGGAGGACGAGCGACATGCGGATCCTTAGAACGATATGCTGGATATGCGCGTTGCTCGGATTGCTGTGTACCAGCCTTCCTTCACGAGCCCAGACAAGCGATCAGACAACTCAAACGCCGAGCCCTACGCCCTCGCCGGTTCCGGAGCAGCAGCCGCTCAAGCCGGCCGAACTCGAGGCACTGGTCGCGCCGATTGCGTTGTATCCGGATACATTGTTGTCGAACGTGCTGATGGCATCGACCTATCCGCTTGAGGTGGTACGCGCAGATCGCTGGATGAACCAGAACAAGAACCTCAAAGGAGACGCCCTGAAGATCGCCGCGGAGAAACAGGACTGGGACGCGAGCGTCAAGGCTTTGGTCGCGACGCCCTCGGTTCTCCAGATGTTGCACGAGCACCTCGAATGGACGCAAAAGCTCGGCGAGGCGTTTTTGGTGCAGCAGCAAGACGTGATGGACGCTGTGCAGCGGTTGCGTTCAAAGGCCTATGGCAGGAACAAGCTGGTCACGACGCAAGAGCAGAAGGTGACGGTAAGGCAGGAGCAGAACCGACAGTTCATCTACATTGAACCCGCATCGGCGGACAGCATCTACGTCCCCTACTACGAACCGCAGGTGGTTTTCGGCGATTGGCCGTACTCCGATTATCCTGCCTATCCCTACTACTGGGGCTATCCCGGCTACGTCGGCGCCGGCATCATCGCGACCGGCGTGGCCTTCGGCGCGGCCTACGCACTGGGGCGATGGGCCAGCGGCGGCTACTGGGGCGGCGGCGGATGGTGGGGTGGCAGCCGGGTCAATTGGGGTGGCGGCGCTATCGACATCAATCGCGGTGCTCGCGTTGAACACTGGCAGCACGACGCAAGGCATCGACAGGGTGCACGCTACAACAATGCGAACCTGCAACAGCGATTTGGCAATGCCAATCAACGGCCAGGTGGGAACCGGCAAGGATTAGGGGCCGGCGCCAATCGTCCGAACGCGGGCGACCGGACGCAACGCGCCGACCGCGGCCGAGCGACAAACAGGCAGGCAGGCGCTGGTCGAACGGCCGGCAATCGCCAAGTGCGTGACCGCTCGGCGGCGGCCAGGAACGCAAGGTCTGCAAGGTCAGGTGGTCGCGCGGCGCACCGCGGAGCTTCCAGAGCTGCGCATTTCAGGCCTGCGGCGGGTCGCGGGGGCGGAGCGCGGTTCGCAGGCGGAGGACATCGAGCCGCAGCATTCCGGGGCGGCGGAGGCTTCCGTGGTGGTGGAGGATTTCGCGGCGGCGGTGGCGGTTTTCGGGGCGGCGGCGGTGGAGGGTTTCGAGGCGGCGGCGGTCGTGGCGGTGGACGCCGCTCGGACATCAACCTCAAGCACGATGTCGTGCTCCTCGGCCGGCTCGACAACGGTCTTGGTTACTATCGCTTCGCCTACAACGGCAGCGACAAGCTCTATGTCGGGGTGATCGCGCAGGAGGTGCAGACTGTACGACCCGACGCAGTCACACGCGGCAGCGACGGCTATCTGCGGGTCCATTACGAACGGCTCGGTCTCAAGTTCCGGTCGTATGACGATTGGGTCATCTCCGGAGGCCTGCCGCCGCGCTGAACGGCCACGTCCCCGGCCTCCAAGGCGAACGCTTGATTTAGGTCATGGCTCGCCGGTGGGGCCGGAAGCTTCATCACACCACATCGCATCACAAGTGGAGCATACGGATGTGGGTCCTGATGTACGTCTTCTCCTACTCGGTCAATCCTGCCGCCACAAACGACAGGGCGGAATGGCGGCTCTACCCGAATGTGGTGTTTCAGGAGTTCTCGAACGAAGAGCGATGCAACGCGGCCAAGACGGCGCTTGAAGGCAGCTTGAAGGAGGCGGGAGCCACACTGAGAAGTGGATTAGAGGACTTGAGGAGCCTGGGTAAGGCCGACCCAGCGCAGATCATCGTTGCCTACAAGGTAGAATGCCTTCCGAAGTAACGTCGAAAATCGTGGGACCGCAGAGTGTAGATCGACAATTGTCGAGCACGAATAGCCATCGACTTTCGTTGGCCTTGTCTACATTCGGGAGACGCACGGGAGTTTGAGAACAGTCAGAAGCACGTCCGTATTTCTCAGTCCGGGCCCTTTGACTTAGATCAACTCGCCGCTAATCGGCAGGCTCGTTCTGTTCGGGGGCATACGATACGAGCCTCAGGAGTTTGCAATGATGAAAGCAGCCGTCGCAGCGATTGCGCTTTTGACGACGACCTCGTCTCTCACGTACGCAGCAGAGACATCATCCACCGTCGGAGTGGGACAGCCCGGCGCAGCCGACCTGAAAAGCCTGACGGATATGCGTGTCGGCATAGTCAAGGCCGCCTTGCAGCTGACACCCGATCAGGAAAAATACTGGCCGGCCGTCGAGGAGGCCATCCGCGCCAGGGCGAAGAACCGGCAGGCGCGCTTGGAACGGATAGCCGAATTACACGATGGTGAAACGGACGCCCTCCACCAGAGTAATCCAGTCGAGCTTATGCAGCGCAGAGCGGACCGGCTCATTCAGCGCGGTGGCGACCTCAAGAAGCTCGCCGATGCTTGGGAGCCGCTCTACAAGACGCTGAGCGAGGATCAGAAGAAGAGGATGTCCTTCGTGTCATATGTCGTCATGCGCGGGATGCGCGATGTGATCGAGCACAGTCGCGAGACCGACGAGGACGACGAATAGACACAACGGTGTGAAGATATCGCCTTTCGGCGTACAAGCCGGCGTAGCGCTCCGCGACGCGGCCTTGCGGCTGGTGTGGATGACTCCAAAGCACTGCCGCGTCGGCAGCCATATTGTTGGTGCTGCTGCCCTGTGACGACACCACGCGCGATCTGAGATGACATCAATGGACGTCGACACCGGCGGGAGACAACGACGATCTCTCCCGTCAGCCGAGAAGTTGGGTTTGCCGAAAATGATGGCTTTGGGGAGTGAACCACCTGGCCAGGGCGCGCACCTCGTCTTCGCATGTTTCCAGTGCGATCTTCTGGGCGAGCATCACGTCGCCGATTGGCAGATCACCAATCGTCGTGAAACACAGCCCATCGCGGAGGCGGCCTCTTTTGTCAATCTCGCATACGTTGACCGAGGTGCCGGTAAAGATCCTGTAATGATTTCCGGTGTTGCCTCCGACCACATCGAAGTAGCCGTTGCTTGCGAACTGCTCGCGCTGCGCCTGCGACAGCCAATCTCGCAGCATCCGCAGCGACCGCCCCTCAGGCGTGGCCTCCGCGCCGCGCCTTAGGAAAAGGGCTCTCGTCGCTCTCATGCGGGAGCGGGTACCCAACGGCAATGGTCGAAATCGAAACATGACAGGAAGGCGACTACCCGCCGATCAGTCTGGGAAAAAAGAGTGTTTCTTCCGCCGTGGGGTCGAACGATCGGATTTTCGATACCTGACCATGACTGGTCCTGACCGCTGCGGTGAAGCCAACCCCGGTCAGTTCGTAGAACCGCCGTTCCGCTCGGGCCAGCTCCTCTGCGTCGTCGGAGTTGAAGGAATAACGGCTATCGCCGCTGCGGTCCATCACGAGCTGGATTGGCATGATTGCCCTCCTATGATCGCTGTGGTCGGAGATCCTCGATCCAAAAGTATCGCTTGGGCAACGCCCAGTCCGGGCGTTGCCGTAGCCGCGCTCCTTTAGCCTCGCTTAGCCGCCTCGTACGTGTCCCGGTATCCTCTGGCAATCGTTCGAACGCCCCGTCCGATATCGTCGTAGACATCGTCCGGCAGGTTCGCCAGGGAGACACGCAGCGACCATTCGGGGGCATCGAAGCCGCCACCATTCAGCAGCACGATCCCGTGGGCTTCCGCCAAGCGGAATGCAAGATCGAGCGGATGAATGTGCTTCTTCAGATAGTCGACGGCTTCGTCCCCGATGTTCTTCCGGGCCCAGAACTCGAAATCGATCAGGGCGTAATAGGCGTCGTAGTTGGGATTGGGCGACAGCTTGTCGGCAAGTCCCAGGCCATCGAGCAGTGCCCACAGCCGCTTGTTGACGATTTCCATGCAGGCGGCCTGATAGGCCTTCTTCGCATCCATCATCTCCGCGAGCGAGAAAAGGCTCATCATCACCTGCTGCGGCAGCGACAGGCCCGCGGTGTGATTGAGCGCGACGTCGCGACTGTCGGCAACGATCCGATCGATGAACTTCAGCTTGCGCGGCTCCAGCGTCAGCGGTCCGTAACGCTTGTCGAGCGCCTTCACAGCGTCGTCGGGCAGCTTCGCGATCATCTTGTCGAAGATGTTGTCTTCATGAATGGCGATGGCACCGAGCCGCCATCCCGTGCAGCCGAAATATTTGGAATAGGAATAGACGCCGATGGTGTTGTGCGGGAGCTCACCCAGCAGCGAGCGGAAGCCGTGGACGAAGGTACCGTAGACGTCGTCGGTGAGCAGCATGAGGTCGGGGCGCTTGGTCTTGACCAGCTTGCCCAGCTTGGCGATCGTCTCCGGGCTCACGCCCATCCCGGAGGGATTGGCGGGATTGACGATGAAGAACGCCTTGATCTTCGGATCCTCCAGCTTCTTGATTTCCTCGTCGGTAAACTGGAATTTGTTCTCCTGCGGTGCCCTGATCTGGACGACCTTGAGGTCGTAATCTTCCAGATGCGTCATCTCGATGTAGGGTGTGAAGATCGGCGTTCCCAGCGCGATGGTGTCGCCGGGAAGCAATAGGCGGTTGGCCTTCAGCGACTTGAAGAGGTAGCACATCGCCGCCGTGCCGCCCTCGACCGCATAGATGTCGAACTTGCCGGCCGGCCGCGGATCACCGCAAACGGCCCACATCAGATATTCGTGCACGACCTTTTCGTTGTGCACCAGCATGCGGTCCGGCACCGGATAATTGTCCCCGATGATGGAATCGACGAGTTCGTGGACGAAGGCATCCGCGTCGAAGCCGAATTTCTTGACCGCAAAGGGCAGCATCTCCGAAAGGAAGCTCGCACCCGGCATCTCGGAGTGCTTGGCGAGCCAAGCCTCAAACCGCGCGGCAATGCCCTTCGCCTGGGGCATGCCGCCAATCCCCGCCGGGTGCTCCATGACCCGCTTGCTTTCGGTGATCGCGAACTGTCCCAGCAGGAAGAAACCTTCGCGCGGCGTGGTGGCCACCCAGTTCGGGTTGCCGCGGCCGGCGTTCAGGAACGCGGATTGCGTCCGTTTCGACGTCGCCTTGGCGAGATTGATCAGCTCGTCCTTGATCTCGAACGGGCTCAGCGCCTCGAATTTTTTCAGGGTCAAGATGTCGGCCATGTGACACTCCCGGACTGTGCGATCTGTTGGAACGAGCACGAGGTGGACCAGGCTCTGGCGCCCGCGAAGATCGCGCCGAGGATGATCGGCGCCCGCTGGCGTCTCTTGATCTACCTCAAGGCATAGGCGGCAATGACGCTCCGAATCTCCGCCATGCCGCAACGCACCAAGACGATGTCGTCGGTGATGCCTCGGATGCCCCGCAGCTCGGCCGTTGCGCTTGACATAAATCAACATGTCCTGTCCGGACCGTCGCCTCATGTTGGTCGATATTGCTTCAGCTCTCGTCGTCGGGTCTTCGATTCTCGAAGCGGAGCGGGAGCGAAGCGGGCGCACGCCGACGGCATGAACGGGGTGACATCATGATCGACTGGTTCTTTCAGACGCTCAAGACCTATCCGGAAATCGCGATCTTCCTGTCCCTGGCGCTGGGCTACTATTTTGGCTCCTTCACCTACAAGGGTCTGGGACTTGGAGCTGTCACCGCGACGCTGATTGCCGCTGTCATCATCGGCCAGATCGGGATCACGATTACAGGCCCGCTCAAGCCGTTTTTCTTCCTGATGTTCCTGTTTGCCATCGGCTACGGCGTCGGGCCGCAATTCGTGCGCGGCATCGCGCAGGACGGTGTTCCCCAAGCGATCTTCGCTGCCGTCGTGTGCGTGTTCTGCCTGCTCGCCGCGTATCTCGGGGCGAAGATTGCCGGTTACGATGTCGGCTCGGCCGCCGGACTCTATGCCGGTTCGCAGACGATTTCGGCGTCAATGGGTCTGGCGACCGATGCCATCAACCGGCTCGGGCTGTCGCCGGAAGAAACCAAGAAGATCCTCGACGGCATGCCCGTCGCCTATGCGGTGACCTACATCTTCGGCACCGTCGGATCCGCGATCGTCCTCGCGCTGCTTGGGCCGGCCCTGCTCGGCATCGATCTGGAAGCGGCGTGCAAGAAATATGAGGAGGAGCACGGCGGCAAGAAGCAGTTGGGCGGTCCCGGCACCGCCTGGCACCAGTTCGAGGTCCGCGCATTCCGCGTTCGCGAGCGCGGCCCGGCGGTCGGGAAGACGGTGCAGGAGGCCGAGGCGCTGGTCCCCGATCAACGGGTATTCATTCTGCGGCTGCGACAGAGCGGGAAGATCATCGATGCCATCGCCGATGCCGTGATTCATGCAGGCGATGTCGTGGCCGTGGCAGGCCGGCGCGACGTGCTCGTCCAGCTGATCGGCGAACAGGCGGAGGAGGTCGACGATCGCGAGCTGCTTGCCATGCCGATCGAAGGTGTCGATGTCTACGTGACCAGCAAGGACGTCGACGGCAAGACCCTGGAGGAGCTGGCGAAGAGCCCGGCATCGCGCGGCGTATTCCTGCGCAAGATCACGAGGGGTGCGATCGCGGTCGAGATTCCCATTCTTCCCAACACCAAGCTGAACCGGGGCGACATCGTCACCATCGTTGGACGCACGCCCGATGTCGCGGCCGCGACAAAGATGCTTGGCCGGCCGGATCGCGCAACCGACGTTGCCGACGTTGCCTTCATCGGTGCCGCCATTGCCATCGGCGCGCTGGTCGGCGCGATCGTCTACAAGATTGGCAGCGTGCCCCTCACATTGTCCACCTCGGGAGGAGCGCTGATCTCAGGCCTGTTCTTCGGCTGGCTGCGTTCCGTGCGGCCGACCTTTGGCCGGATTCCCTCGCCTACCGTCTGGTTCATGAACTCCGTTGGCCTGAACGTTTTCATTGCCATAGTCGGCATTTCGTCGGGGCCGGGATTCGTTGCCGGCCTGAAGGCGCTTGGCATCGGCCTGTTTCTCTGGGGCGTCGTGGTGACGACCGTACCGTTGATCCTCGCAATGTATGTCGGCAAGTACCTGTTCAAATTCCATGACGCCATCGTGCTCGGATGCTGTTCCGGCGCACGGACCACGACTGCCTCGCTCGGCATGATCAACGATCGCGCCAGGAGCCAGATTCCGGGTCTTGGCTATACCGTCACCTACGCGGTTGGAAACACGCTGCTGACGATCTGGGGCATGGTGCTCGTCATGCTCATGACATAGAAATCGGCTGCCCGAGATGCTGACCTGGCTGGAGCAGTTTCTCGTCCGTTATCCGGAACTCGCGCTGTTCCTGGTTATCGCCGCGGGCTACTGGATCGGAAGCTTCAAGATCGGCGCCTTCAGTCTCGGCCCGGTCACGGGCGCATTGTTCGCCGGCCTGGCGGTCGGCGACTTCGCGCATGTGCCCGTTTCCAGCATGACCAAATCGTTCCTGTTTCTGCTGTTTCTGTTCGGAGTCGGCTATTCCGTCGGTCCGCAATTCGTGCAGGCGATGAAGCGCGACGGGCTGAAGCCGATGCTGCTCGCCGTCGTCGTGTGCCTCACCGGCCTTGCGTCCGCAATCGCCGTGGGGCGGATACTCGGGCTCGACCCCGGCTTTGCGGCGGGGCTGATGTCTGGGGCGCTGAGTCAAAGTGCGGCGATGGGAACGGCGACCGACGCGGTCAACGGCCTCTCGGCGCCCGAGGCGCAGCGTGCCTTGTATGTTTCGCACATCGCAGTCGCTGACGCGGTCTGCTACATCTTCGGCTATGCGGGCGTGATCACGTTCTGCACGGTGATAGCGCCTGCGCTCCTGAAGATCGACCTGCGGGAAGAGGCGCTCAAGCTCGAGCAGTCGCTGGGAATGACTCGCACCAAGCCGGGTCTGGCATCCGCGTGGCGAAAATTCGAGCTGCGGGCCTATCGGCTGGACGAGAGCTCTCCCCTCGCCGGATCGACCGTCGCGGCCGCCGAAGCCCGCCTGCCCGAGCACCGCCTGTTCATCCATCGGATCCGCCGTGGAGAACGTATTCTCCAGGCGGAGCCCGGCGCCATCCTCGCGCCAGGCGACATCATCACGATATCGGCGCCGCGTCAGATCATCGTGGAGCTGATCGGCGCCCGCGCCGAGGAGGTCGAGGACAGAGGGCTGCTCGACATTCCCTCGATCTCCGCTGACGTTTTCCTGATCGATGCCAAGCTCGCCGGCATGAACCTGCAGGAGGCCTCACAGCGGGACTGGACACGCGGCCTCTATTTGCGCTCGTTGAGCCGGGGCGGCCAGGAGCTTCCGATTGCTCCCGGCGTCGTCCTGCAGCGTGGCGACCTGCTGCGCGTCGTCGGCCCCGAACCGGTCGTGGAGAACGCGGCGAAGAATATCGGTGTCATCGTTGCCCCCAGCACCAGCATCGATTTCGTCGTGCTGGGGCTCGCCATCTTCTTCGGCGGCGTCGTTGGCGTTCTCGTGAGTTTTCCTGTCGGCGGCATCAAGATCGCGCTGAGCACGAGCGTCGGCACGCTGCTTGCCGGGCTTCTGGTCGGATACCTCCGCACGCTCAATCCGCGCTTCGGCCGGATTCCGGACGGCGCCGTCAGCCTGATGACATCACTCGGACTGGCCGCGTTTGTCGGGCTCACCGGCATCCATGCCGGGCCGATCTTCCTTTCCGCCCTGCGAGAATCGGGCATCGGCCTGCTGCTCGGCGGCATGGCAGTGACCCTGCTGCCGCAGATCGTCGGATTCTGCTTCGGTCATTTCGTCTTGCGCATGAACCCAATTCTTCTGCTCGGCGGTCTGACCGGGGCGCAAACGGTAACCGCGGCAATGGCCGCCCTCCAGGAGCGATCGGGAAGCCCGGTGCCAGTGCTCGGCTATACACCGGCCTATCCTATCGCGAACATCCTGCTCACAACCTGGGGCTCGGTCATGGTTCTCGTATTTGCGGCCTGAGCCGACACAGCATCATCTATATGTCGGGAGATTCAGCCTTCGGCCGCACCGCGAAGAGCCAGCCATCGGCAAATGTGCTCGTTGGAAAGACGGACAATTGGAGGACTGCGACTCCGAAGCCGGAAGTCATTCCTGTTCCGGCACCACGAATCCCGCAATGCATCACCTTGCCGCGTTTGCGACCCGCGGGCAGTGGGCGGCCCGCGAGATCCTGCACGCCTGTCTTATGCCGCTCGTGCGGGGACTCTTGCTTACAACGTAAAGTTGGTCTTGAATGGAGCTTTGCCGCTTCTGCCATTCAAGAGCCCAGCGATGATCCGCAGCACGATTTTCCTGATCGTATCGATATTGAGCACGACCGGACTTCTCGCCACGAGAGCAGCGGCCAATTCCGCAGAGTGGACGGTCATGGTTTTCATGAACGCAAAAAACAACCTTGAGCCCGATGCCATCGAGAATTTCAACGAGATCGCGAGCCGGGGAAGCACGAGCGACGTCAACGTGCTGGTCGAGATGGGAAGGCCGGTTGTTCACTTCACTGAGGCCGCAGAGAAGTGGTCAGGCGTCCTCCGATTTCGCGTGAAGAAGAACCAGGAGCCGGTGCCCGCGCAAGCGGTTGTGGATCTCCGGGGTAAGCCCGAACTTTCCGATCTAGGGTCCCCCGCCGCCCTTCAGGACTTCGTCGATTGGGCCGTGGATACTTATCCGGCCAAGCGCTACATGCTCGTCATCTGGAATCATGGGCAAGGCTGGCGGTTTCAGTTGGCGAGCGATACTAATGTGCGGGCAACTTCGGCATCCAGAAATCCGAGTGTCCAGACGGTCAACGCAGCCGATCTGCAGAGAGCGGCGGAAAACACGCCGCCGCTCGGCGGATTCCGCGCGGTTTCCTTCGATCAAGACACAGGCAACTTCCTCTACAACAGCGACATCCAATCGGTCACGGAGACTCTTTCGTCCCGGCTCAAGAAGCCAATTGATGTGATCGGCTTCGATGCCTGTCTGATGTCGATGCTGGAGACGGCGTATGCGTTCAGAAGTTCATCTTCCATGCTCGTCGGTAGCGAAGAGTTGGAGCCGGGCGCAGGTTGGGACTACGACTATTTCCTGAAAAGGCTGCTCGCCAAACCGTCGATGACTGCACTTGAGCTCTCCCGTGCCATCGTAGATGGCTATCGTGCTCGTTACGGCAATTCTCATTCGACGACTTTGTCTATTCTTGATACGCCCAAGGCGCTCGAGACTGCGTCCGCCGTTTCCAAGTTTGCCGATGTCCTCATCGCTAAGCACGATGGGGAAAAGTCCAACATCGTTCAAGCGCGGTCCGCAATGAAGACGTATGGATCTAGCGCGGGCATGAAGACATCCGTCGACTTGATCGGCTTCGCCCATGGGTATGCGGCCATAACGAAGGACGCGGATGCCAAAAAGGCCGCCGAAACGGCGGCCGCAAAGGCGTCTGAGATCGTTCTCTATAACTACGCTTCTGCTCGCAGCAAGAAGGATACGGGTTCGAACGGCGTTGCGATATATTTTCCGGCGTCCGCGCAGGACTTCCGGTCCGACCCTTACCATGAAGGCTATCTGAAGAAGAACACTTCTCACGTCGTCGATTTCGTGTCGAAGGAACGTTGGGCCGATTTTCTCGAGCGAAATCTTCAGTGATTTGGGCGAGTGTTGCAAGGCAGGTAAGGTCTAATGTCGCCTGTTCGGTGCTCATCCTTCTGCTGTCGACGATTGCGCAATGTCTCGCAGAGCAGCGGAATCCGATCGAGTTTAGGGGCGCCCTAGAGTCGTTCGCGCAAACCGTGGCCGATCGATGGGGGCACCCGCAGGCTTCGCACTTCATCCTCACGCTCAGCCCTAAGCAGAATATTCATGGTCCGATCTTCGTGAACTTGGCGAACTCGCGAAGCGGCGATGGTGCCATATATCGGGACAACTGCGTCGCTACTCCGTTCGACAGCGTCATTGATTGCGATCTGAAGCTCGTTGATGACTTGATCGATGACTTCCGGCTGATGGAGATCTTCGGGAAAGGCACGCAACAACGCGCCATCTACAGGAAGTATATCTTCCTTTGGATCTTAGCTCACGAGTTGGGGCACGTCGCCCTGAAGCACGGAATGAGCGACTTCGGCGAGGGGACGAGCGGCGAGCGCGTGTTCGACGTCGAGAAACAGAGAAGCGAACTTGCTGCGGATGCCGCAGCGATCAGCTTCGTAGGAAATCTCGAGCAAGCCTCGATTCCGGCATATCAAACGGTTCTGGACATCACGAACGCGCTTCTACGCAAATCGATGTGTCCGGACACGTTTCCGAAGCTTTGCCCCAAGATCCCATTGGGAGGCGTAGGGCTGGACTTCGACTACACGACCGACGCACCGATAAGAATTCCCTTGTCGGGCACTCACCCCGCATTCGTAGCCCGGTTTCTGCGAATTCTCTACCTGTCTGGCGTCGACACTTCAGCAAATTCCATCAATTTTCTCGCAAAGGAAGCCATCGACCGGTTATCCGTCGAGACGGATACGAACGATTGGCGGTCTTTAAAGAGCGCACTACAACGATGAGATCGAGGAACACGCGATGATTTAGCGGAGCGGTCGCGCAAGAGACCGGTTCAATCGTCCAATTCCGACAATCGAAACGCCTGAGGTCTTCCCGCCGTCGACCGACCCTCCGGCGCATGCGTTACGAGCCCTTGCAAACTCTCGACATCCGCGTTCGTGATACAGCGAGAGATCTGCAACGTGCTCGCCATGATCGAGCCCGCCGAGTCCGAATGGCCGAGACCAATCCAATGCCCGACTTCATGAAGCATTATTTGCATAAGATCCAATGTGCGGGCCCCAGAGCCTACGCACGTGACGGCGTCGGTACCCATGCAGAATCTGTAATCTCGGCCATTCAGCTCGACGAGAGTCGCATCTTCTTCACACGCGATGATGTTTGCTCCCCTCCCGCATGCAGTTGGCCGATCCGTCGGCATCAACAGCGTTATGTTCGTGATGATGCGGCTGTCGGTTGCTGTTGAATTGAAGCACCTCAGAGCGGCTTTGATCCGGTATAATTCCGTTGGTTCGGATCCCAAATTCATTGCGCAGACCAAGCGTCGCTTTTCTTCCGTTATAGGCGCCTCACCGAAAAGTTCGACGCCGCCAGCGCCGGTTGCCGCACGTTCGAGAAGACGATTCCCTTGAAGGCCGCCTGGTTGACCGGGTGCGAATATCGGATTCGCGATGTCCGATCTCAACCAATATTGAGTTCCTATCCGTAGGACGGATATCGCGTCGTAATTGCAGCCGCGACAGTTCGCGAGCCAAATCCCGATTGCCGTTCGCAGGGATCGAAGAAGAAAAACAGAGCCTTCCTGACTTGTGTTTTCCGGTAGGTCGATCCCCAATCCTGTCGAGATCGCAAACGCAATCAAAGGCGGCGGGCTCTGCTGTATTGGTGAACGAGCAGCCCCGGGGGTCCAAGCGCGGCATTGATAGCAGTCGCTGGCAATCTTCCAGGCGAGCGATCCGGAGTCACCTGCAGCATGCGCGGGGAGCGGCTCCGAGCCCACCTCGCGGAACGCCGTTGCATAGATAGAACTGAACGTTGGTGTGCCAGCCTCGCCGATCGGCTCAATCTCAACTCGCCAAAGAGGGTGTATGATCCGGTCCCAATCGGCTTGGCCGGTCAGATACCCGTGTCCCTCAGTCGGCGACAACTCGACGATCGATTCGCAAATTCCGCGGAACGCCAGACCACTCGGCTCTTTTGCGTATAGACGAACGCGCGCCCTGACAGGACGGTCCGCCTTCAACTTGATATACAAGTATCGGCCAGCAGTTGCGAACCAAAGCCACGGGGTATCGGACTTGATATTTTCATTGCTGGTCGTTCTCGCCGGCTCGAGAGTACCGCCCTCACGAATCGAGGTCGCGCTTTCCCCGCAAGGACGGGAGGGCTCGCTGCCGTCCCCCGAAAATGGCTTGTCGGACGGCAGCGGCGAGACGGCCGTCAATCTTGGACCTCCGGGCGTAGCCGGAGCGTGCATCATAACGTCGATAACGTAAGGAAACTCGCCGGTAGGACCTCCGCCAGCGCTGTCGAAGACCCTTAGCCTCCAGACCGAGACGTCACCTGCCGTCGAGGGGGTGCGAACAGTGACCGGCTTGGCGGTGCTGAGCCATTCTGTGGTGCATCGGTCTTGAAATTCACTGGCATCGTCCGTCTTTCTGTCGATTTCTATGCGCACTTGGCCTTCGAACTTCGAAAGTGTCCTATGCATCGCAACAAATAACGGGCCCGGACCTCGCACCTGCACCTCTTGCGGCAGATCGACTCGCGCTGACTTTGCGACGAACGAAAGCATAGAGCTCTTGGGTATGGCGCTCGATATCTCGCATCGCACTTCGCTAGTCGCCGAATCGGCCTTGGCTGGCGCCTTCCCCGCAAATGCTGCGAGAACGATAACCCCCGATAAACAGAAACGGTAGTTGAACATGGCATCTGATCCAAACGTCTTTGGCTTCCCTTGGTCTTGAGACCGCCAAATCTAATTCACTTTCTCGGAATCCAAAACTAGGTTGCCAAGTAAGGACGATGCTACTTGATCGCCGGTTCGGTTTGTGAAACGCTCGTGGATAGGGGCGTATGAAATGGTGGGCAGGCGTATTCTTGCTGCGTTTGGTAGCTTGGTCGTGGCTGGTTGCGCGACCATGCCGACGGAGCAGCTTGATGGCGTTTCCATCGTCGCGGTGGAAGAGCGCGTCAAATGCGAGATAGGACAGGCCTTTCTTGCATTGCATGGTAAGCAGGGATATCCGGACCTGTCGAAGTGGGCTGCAGGCCTCACTCTTACGCTCGCCATAGATTCGACGGGCACTCTCGCGCCTTCGGCGTCATTGGCCGGGCCTTTCGGGAGCGTGACGCCGCTCGATCTGAATGTCGGTGTCGTACACAATTCTAAACGTACGGCCCTTCTGAAGATCTATGTTTCATTTCTCGAAGCTTCACATCATCCATGCCCCGCACCGGGTCTAAGTCCGCTGCAGGGCTCGCTTGGTCTCTCAGAGTGGATCGTCCGCGTCTTCGACGACCAGCGAGAGGCGGATGCCCGATCGGAAGCAGTCAACCGTCCAGAGGATAGATTCAAGCCGACGGTTTTCGACTCGAAAGATAAGGCAATCGGCTACTCTCTCGACTTTGCCTTGACGCTGAGTGGTGGCATCGCGCCGACCTTCGTCCTTACAAGTGTGACTGCGAAGTCGCCGCTGTCCGGCGAGTCCAAGTCCACTGACTCGATCGATCTCGCCTTGGTAGAGCTTTCGGATGAGGATTTCCGAAAAGAGTTCTATACCGTCGTGATCCCGGCGCATAAAAAGACGATCAAGCAGAAGACGCGTGCGGGCGAAACGATCGAAGAGACCGTGGAAGTGCCCGAACAAAAGGTCACCCGATCCCGTCCAGTTGCCGTGGGCATCGGGCCTTACACGAAAGCGCATATCGACAGCGTGATTCAGGAACTTCAGTTCCGAACTTTGCTCCCTCGCCGTTAAGCCTTTACGATCAAAAGCATTGGGTCGACTTTCGAGAAACGTCGTGCGGGATGAGGACGTGGTGCAGTTCGGACGTACTCCGAGTGAAGGCACCTCGTCGTAGAGGGCTGTCGTTGGCATCGCAGGCGATAGCGCAATTGCCGCCGGTCTTGGCAGAGAGAGCCTTGATATCGGCAAGCGACTTTTCGGACGACCCTTCGTTGATCAGCGAGACCAGACCATCTTTCAGCTTGCCAATGGATTCCACGAAAGTCCGACCGCCGGAAACGATCGAATTCCAATAAGCCGAGGCGCGATCGCGGTAGGCGCATGTAATCGCGAGGTCGGAGAGAGCCGCCCACGCACTACCGCCGCTGAAAGCGGCTGGCATAGCAACCGCGCCGATGCCCGCCGCTGACGCGAGCAGGAAGTTGCGCCGGCTTAAGAGCTTCCTTCGGTTCGAAGTCGTCGAGATGGAGCTGCTGTTCGTTGTTGCGTATATCGAGATAGGCGTTTTCGATAACGGCCTGGAACAGATTGTCCTTGCTCCCGATGAGCGCCTGGTCCGGTTCACGTGGCAATACCATTTGAAAACTCCTGAATTCTTGACGCTGGTGAACAGCGAGATCTTCACCGGGCCAGGCACTTGAAAAAGTCGGCGCTGATCAAGGTGGCAAGCCGCAAATTCATCACCATGCTCGCCAGCATACTTTAAACAGGCGAAAAAAGCGGGGAGTTTCGAGCAGGGATTGATCCCGTGCAATTGAATATTACGATTGCGGCGGTTGGCTACTATTACCCGACCAACCGATCCACCGGCTCGATAATTTATGATCGCGACCTGATGAATCCGGATGCGCTGGATGAGCGCCTGCAATTCAATATCGACACCATCATTCAACTTGTATGCAAGCAGTAACCTAGTAATCCTCCGCTGGGGGCCGCCTTGTCAGGTGGACCGTTGTGTTGAGAACTGTCCTTATGGACAGGCATACTCACAGTGCTCAGATTGAACGGCTTGGGGTGGTCGAGACCGGGCGGCGGCGGCGCTGGTCCGAAGACGAGAAGCTCAAGATTGTCGTTGAGAGTTTGCAAGGGGTACGCCAAGTCTCTGCGACAGCCCGGCGGCACGGCATCTCACGCTCGCAACTGCTGCAATGGCGACGCTTGTTTCGAGCCAGGCAGGAGGGTGGCGCCGAGCAGCCAACTGGCTTCATTCCGGCATTGGTGGTTCCGGAAGCAGAGCCAACAGCGCCAATGCCGACTGAACTGGCCGCTGCGGGCGCGATCGAGATTGAGTTTGTGACCGGAGTACGGATGCGGATCACCGGCACGATTGACGCGGTGACGCTGACAACGGCTGTCGCTGCGTTATCGAGCGGGCGGCGATGATCCCGTTGCCGGCCGGCGTGCGGGTATGGCTCGCGACCGGCTATACCGACATGCGGAAGGGCTTTCCGTCGCTGGCATTGCAGGTTCAGGAGATCCTGCACCGCGACCCGCTGGGCGGCCACCTGTTTTGCTTCCGCGGGCGTCGGGGCAATCTGCTGAAGGTGATCTGGCATGACGGCCAGGGCGCCTGCCTGTTCACAAAACGCCTGGAGCGGGGCCGCTTCATCTGGCCGAGCCCGGCCGAGAGTGTGGTGACGATCTCGTCGGCGCAACTCGGTTATCTTCTGTCCGGAATCGATTGGAGGCACCCACAAGAGACGTGGCGGCCGACATCGGTCGGATGAGGCTTTGCGCTTCCCGGATCGTGATGGATGTGATTCCATCATCGCCGTGACCGCATCTGAATCGCTCCCCACCGATCTTGCCGCCGCGCATGCGATGATCCTCGCGGAGCGCGCCGCGCGCCTTCAAGCGGAAGCCGTCGCGGCGAGCGCCAAAGCGGAAGCTGCCGACGCGAAGGCGGCCGAGGCCCTGATCAGTTACCTCAAGCTCGAGATCGAGAAGCTGCGCCGCCAGATTTACGGCAGCCGCTCGGAGCGCAAGGCACGGCTCCTGGAGCAGATGGAGCTTCAGCTCGAAGAGCTGGAAGCAACCGCAACCGAGGACGAACTGGCGGCCGAGCAGGCCGCGGCCAAGACACAGTCCGTCAAATCCTTCCAGCGCACGCGGCCGTCGCGCAAACCGTTCCCCGACCATTTGCCGCGCGAGCGGGTCGTGGTCGCCGCACCGGAGAGCTGTCCCTGCTGCGGCTCGAACAAGCTGTCAAAGCTGGGCGAGGACATCACCGAGACGCTGGAGGTCGTTCCCCGGCAGTGGAAGGTGATCCAGACGGTGCGCGAGAAGTTCTCGTGCCGGGACTGCGAGACGATCACCCAGCCGCCGGCGCCCTTCCATGTGACCCCGCGCGGCTTCGCCGGGCCCAACCTTCTGGCCATGATCCTGTTCGAAAAGTTCGGCCAGCATCAGCCCTTGAACCGGCAGAGCGAGCGCTACGCCCGGGAGGGCATCAATCTGAGCCTGTCGACACTGGCCGACCAGGTCGGCACCTGTGCGGCGGCCCTGCAGCCGCTTTATCGGCTGATCGAACGCCACATCCTGGCCGCCGAGCGGCTGCACGGCGATGACACCACGGTGCCGATCCTGGCCAAGGGGCAGACGGTCAAAGGGCATATCTGGACCTAC